>JBAVGO010000166.1:0-35108 GCA_049684915.1 Lutisporaceae bacterium
ACCTATATATACTTTGCTTTATGTCACCTACCATAAATATGTTTGGTTTATCTACGGGTGCTCTTGATATCATTTTAAGTATTACTTCCTGAACCTCATTACTGTCTTGATACTCATCTATATAAAGCTCTTCAAATTTATTGCGATATGCTACAGCTGCTTCCGAAGGTACAATCTCACCATCCTCAGACTGAGCTGTCAAAATCTTAAGGCAGTAGTGCTCCAAATCATTGAAGTCAATCATGGCTTTTTTCTTTTTCTTTACCTTATATATTTCATCAAAATCTCTAACCAGCCTGTACAGGCTGTCAAACATGGGATAAAGGTAAACAAGCTCTTTTATTACACCCTCTGAATCAGCATAAACTATATCCGCTTTAAGGGTGTTCAACTTTTTCTTTATCTTATTTCTAATATCCTGTACTTGCTCCTGCTTAACCTTGTCCACATCCTTGCCGCATCTTCCAAGCTTTAAAAACTCTATGCTTTGGAAAGCGACAAAAAGCTCATCCCAAGTGTTGTCCTCTCTGCAATTTTTCATAAGCAGCTCAATACTTGCTATATCGTTTACAAAAGCCTCATTATATGGCAACAGTCCTTCTGCTCTATTGATTATCTCCACAGCATCCTTTAGCTGTGTAAAATATCCCTCCAGCTCAAGACTTATACTTTGTTTAAGTATTTTGGCATATTTAGTTGTGCCAAAATCAACACACTCAGCCAAATTTAACTGATTTACTGAGTCTTGCATCCACAGCATAGGCCAAGGATGACTTTGTATGAAGCTGTATAGGTTCAGCACTATTTCCTGTAGTGCCCTGTCATCTCGACTGCCTCCATAGGAATCCAAGAGCTTAAAAAAGCTTTCCTCGTAATTTTCTTCCTCGTATCTTTGCTCAAACAGCTCCTCTAGTGCTTCCAGCTTTAGAAGCACTGACTCTGTCTCGTCAGCTATCTTGAAGCCTGGCTCCAAATCTACAGTCTGGAAGTTGCTTTGTATTACCTCAAGACAAAAACTGTGTATAGTTGTAATACTGGCTTTGCCAAGTAGTGTCAGCTGTCTTTGCAAACCTTTGGACTCAGGCTGTTCTTCTAAGAGCTTGTTTATTGCCTTGGCTATTCTTTCTCTCATTTGTGAAGCGGCGGCTTTTGTAAAGGTAACCACCAAAAGCTTATCTATATCGAGGGGATTTTCCTTAGAGGTAATCTTTCTGGTTATTCTCTCTACCAGTACAGCAGTCTTGCCTGCTCCAGCGGCAGCGGCTATAAGCAAGTTGCTTGTCCCTGCAGTTATAGCACTGTACTGCTCAGGTGTCCACTTTCCATGACTCATTCTGCATCACCGCCTTTTTTTGTAGTACTAGAGCTTAGCATGTCCCAAACCTCATTGTCCTTCTTGTCCTGTAGGTTCCTATATTTATTGCCTTGAAGTCTGGTGTCAAACTGGCATATAGACATATAGCTACAGTAGCTGCATGGTGTCGCCTTCTTTTTCTTATATGGGCTTATGGCTATGCTGCCATTTATTATTTCTTCACCTAGATTAGTAAGCAAAGCCCTTACATGCCGCCTCAGCATTCCAAACTGTTCTATGCTTGCTGCGGAGGATCGTCCTAAGGTTTGATCCTTATTAATTCTTGCGGGGATTATGTCAGAGTCCCCATCTATATATTCATCCATGTTCTTTATCAGCTCAACATTAGAAAGCACAAGTCCTTTCATCTTGAGCTGCTTCATTATGGCTTTTTCTATTTTGTCTGCATCTGATTCTCTGCTGCCTCTGATTATAGGGTCATCAAGCTTAAAATACAGCATCCCTGCTGGTATCACAGGTGCTTCTATGCCACTTCCGCCCTTTTCCCATAGTGCATCAAGGTATGTTACCAGCTGTATCTGCAAACCGTCATAAATGTCCGAAAGCTTGAACCTTTTACTACCTGACTTATAGTCTATAACACGGACATAGGTGCCGTCTCCTGTCTTCATGGTATCGATTCTGTCAATTCTACCATTTAATATGATTTTCTCCCCAGAGGATAGCTCTATAGTAATTGGCGGAAGCTTTTCGTTAACGCCAAAACCCAGCTCATGTCCTAAAGGTTCAAATTTACTTCTTATTATATGCTGTGCAATAACCCACACAGATTTTCCAGCCACTCTTTTCAGTCTCTCAGCTATATACCTATATCGTTTGGAGCTATTAAAGGCATTACCTGGTAGCTCAGCAAGCAGCTCATCTACAAGCTCTGATACCCTTTGTATACACCAATCCTTCTCAAGCTCTCTCCAGCTTATTTTTTTCTCTTGCAGCAGGTCACAAAACCGCTCTATAACCTTATGCAGGAAATTACCCAGGTCAGGAGCAGAAATCTGGAAGGTCTGTCGTTCCTTTGCCTTAAGACCATACTGAACATAATATGAAAAGGGACAGCTTGCATATTTCTCAAACCTTGATATGCTGGAATAAATACTGCTTCCATAGAGCTTACGCACTCTTTCTTTTCTTATGCTTTCTACATTATTTGAATAATTAAAGGCAGTTAGTGCTCTCTCGCACTTTTCCTTCCATTGTTGCTGTCCTTGAAACCAGCTGTATGTATCCTTCCAAACCTCACTTATCTGAACACCCTCCAAATGCTGTCTCATGCTTGTTATAAGCTGATTGAAGGTAGGTGCAGGTGCAGAAATTTGCTGTAGCTCATTCTCCTTGTTCAATTCGATGTCGTTGTAGGATGCTAATCCCGGGAACAATCTGTGCAGTCTGGTTATAACCATTGATTGTCTTTGAGTTCCTCCATCAATGTCTGATATAGAATAGCTGATTCTCAGATAATCAGAGGGTGTAGTGAGCGTGCTATAAACCATAAATTGTTGTTCAAAGGCTCTGCTGGTTGTATCCTTTGCAAGCTCTATTCCCTGCTTTGCCAAAATTATCCTATCATTATCCGTCAGTATTCCATCATCCTTTATCATGGAAGGAAAAACCCCTTCATTGGTCCCAATAACATAGAGTGCTTTTACGTTGTGACTTTTGGTTCGCTCTATGCTGCCTATTAGAACCTGTTCCAAGGCTGGGGGTATTAATCCTATCTTGTATTCCTCTAAGCCTGCGGAAAGTATTTCCTCAAGCTTCTCTATGTTTAGGTCTTCCTCTCTCATTACCTCAACTACCTGATCCAATACCTCCATAATAATGTTCCAGATTTGTCCGTATTCGTTTGCTAAATCAAACTGCTTTGTCTCCTTAAACTGCTCTACCAGTTGTTCTACACGTTCAGGAGCTTTGATTTCACAGAGGTATTCAAACAAGGCAGTGCAAAGCACAACTGCCTGCTTTCTGCCTTTTATCTTCTCATGGAGATTTATAAGGGGTGCTGTTAAATTTTTTCGTATTTGATTGATGCTATTTAGCATGGATTCTTCATATTCTGTAGGCTGTCCTCCGTCATAATTAGGGCGGAAGCTCCACTCTTCATCCTTAGTCCATCTGCTGCCTCTTATACCACTAGCCATTACATAGTTCTCAATTAAGTCAATATCTCTTTTGTCTATTCCTGTAAGCCCTGTCTTTAGATATCTAAAAACTGATTCATAGCTCCAGTTTTCTGTAAATATCCTTAGTGCGTTTATAATAAGCTGTGCCAGAGGATGTGCACTTACATCTCTTTTGCTGTCAATAAAGCAAGGTATTCCATACTCAGCAAATACAGCCTGTACAAGCTTCTGATAGCCTGTAAGATTGCCTGTCACAACAGATATGTCGCCAAAGCTCATGCCTTGGTCTCGGCAAAGTCGCAGTATATCCCTAGCTGTGCTTTCTACCTCTGCATAAATGTTAGATGCCATAAACACGCTGATATTCTGTGTCGGCTGGCTATAAGGCTTGTAGCTGTAGCCGTATAAGTTTTGCTCCAAATGAGCCAGCTCAAGATTATACTTGCCACTTGGAGTGTTATTTAGATTTATAGGTTTTTCAATAATTACATTATTTCTTTTTGCCAGCTCCATCAAGCGTGCTGCTGCATTTTGAATTGGGCTAAATACATGAATGTCATCTATGTCGGTATAATCCACCAAACAATCTGTGCATAGAGATACATTTGTCATGGTAGCTTTTTTCATCAATTTTTCTATGACTGAATACTCTTGCGGTGTAAAGCCCGAGAACTCATCTATGTAAAACTCTGCTCCATCAAACAAGTCGCAGCCGTCAAGCTTTTGATTGAGTATGGTCAGATCATCATCAGTATCTATGTATTTGCTGTGGAGAATATCCTCAAACTCCCCATATATTAGAGCTATATCGTGAAGCTTATCAGCCAGCATCAGATTGGTCTCCTTATGTCTGTCAGAAGCCTGCTGCAATTGCTCAGGAGTCAATATATATCTTTTCAACTCGCTTATTGTTCTGTTTAATGTGTTTATAAAGCCTTTTCTATGTGCAGTGCGAGCATATACCTTTAGCTCATCCTTATGCTTCTCTATAGCTCTATAGAGAAGCATTGACTTCCCAGCAGAGTTGATATGAGTATGAACTGTACCTCCTGCTGATGCAAACACTCTATATGCAAGCCTTCTGAAGCTTAGTACCTCTACCCCATTTATGCCGCTTCCACCCAGTTCTCGCACCAAACGCTGCTCCTCCTGCAATGAGAATTGCTCAGGCACAATGATTATGAACTGTCCATCTTGTCTTTCAGACAGCTTCTTCTTTATATCCTTTAGACAAAAGCTGCTTTTACCGCTTCCTGCTCTACCATAAATTATTCGCAAGCTCATACATACACCACCTATTGCGTTTATGAGTATATTATAGCATAAAGGCAGGGGTAGAGTTATCCAGTGTAAATTGGAAATGCTATTAAATTTAGGTTCTTTGTATCGAAAAATGCTTACATAATATTTCGTTTATGGTAATATTATCATGTAGGTGCTTGAACCCCATTCAAGTGCGATTTCAAGTTGAAAATAGAAGCTACATTCCGTTTTATAAATGAATGATTATTTTTAGGGAAAAGTGATGTTCTTAAAATTGTTTAAAAATATGACAATTTAGATTTAATCGCAGCTGTGAGAAGTGATACTGCCATATTTGAATTACACCCTCCACCAAGTGGCAAAAGAGGAAGACCAAGCACACATGTACAGAAGCAATGCGTAGCTCATTTACATAAAGGCATTGATTTCATTTGAACATCAATATTGCAAGGAGGTAGTCATGAGTATATTAAAGACCATTAATCTTGAAAAAATATACGGTGAAGGAGATGCTGAGGTTCATGCCCTTCGACATACCAATTTAGAGATAGAAAAAGGAGAGTTCGTGGCAATAGTGGGTCCTAGTGGCTCCGGTAAAAGCACTCTTCTCCATCTCCTAGCTGCTCTAGACAAGCCTACCAGGGGGCGAGTTTATATTGAGGATACAGATATTTATGGTATGAGTGAAAAGCAGTTGTCTATTTTTAGAAGACAACGTATAGGCTTTATATTTCAGTTTTTCAATTTGCTGCCTATTCTTAGTCTTCAGGAGAATGTAGTGCTACCGCTTGTACTGGATGAAAGGAAGGTAGACTGGGATTATATCAATGAGCTTCTCGAGCTTTTGGGACTCTCAGACAGAAAAAAGCATCTTCCAGGTGCTTTATCCGGAGGGCAACAGCAGCGAGCAGCAATTGCAAGAGCACTAAGCACAAAGCCCTCTATTATTTTTGCTGATGAGCCCACAGGAAACTTAGATACAAAGAGCAGTAAGGAAGTATTGGAGCTTCTAAAAATGTCTATAAAGAAATATAGCCAGACTCTAGTAATGATTACTCATGACCCTAATGTAGCTCTGCATGCCGATAGGATACTGGTAATTGAAGACGGAATAATTTCCGAGGGTAGGTGATAACATGATTAAGAATTATTTATCTCTTGTGCCTAGATATCTTTTTTATAATAAAAAGCGTACTGCAGCGGTTGCTCTTTGCATTGTTTTCTGCGTTACTTTGCTGACCTCGGTAGGAATAATAATAAATAGCTACATGAGTGAAGTGGTGAAGGTATCCGAGGGATTGTACGGAAAATATCATGGAAGTGTGAAACCTGTAAGATATGACAAATTGGATTGGTTAGAAACAAAAAAAGAGGTTTCAAAAGCAGGCACAATGCTAAAAATTGGGAATAGCAAAATAGGAGATTATTCGCTGTCAATTATCGGCGGAAATAAAAATGCATGGGAGCTCCTGAATATAAAAGTACTTGAAGGAAAACTACCAGAAAGGGATAATGAGATTGCAGTAGAAAAATGGATATATGACCAAATGCAGAACAAGCCTAAATTAGGTGAAGCTCTGGAACTTCAATATGTAACAGATTTGCATGGCGCTGAAAAATTAGAAAATTCTACAGAAACAGCAGATTTTATATTATGTGGAATATTAGAGGATAGCTATGAATCAAAGACCTCTGAAATAGGTAAAGCATGTATAATGTTGAATATCGCTGAAAAGCTTATTTCTCGGGAACAGAGATATTATGAGCAGTATTTCAATATAAAGGAAAATCTCCATCTAAGTGAGACACTCGATAAAATTGGAACAGAAATTGTAGATAACAAAATTGGGGTTTATTATGAAAATAATCTCATGGTATCTTCAGCGGAAGCTAACTACAAATCCAAGCGACTTGCAGTTTTCATAGATCTAATTGTAGCAATAGCTGCAATTATGGTTGTTTTCAATGTGTTCAATATATCAATTACAGAGAGACTTAGGCATTTTGGACTTTTGAGATCTATCGGTATTACTCCAAATCAGATTAAACTCATGCTGCTGGGAGAAGCATTATTGTTATCATTAATATTTATCCCTATAGGTATACTGCTTGGTATAGAGGGAGTAAGACTCATACTAAAGCTTGTGGGAGGTCAGAATGGTCTCAATATTATACCAAGAGTAAGTCTTTTCTATGTTTCCTTATCTGCAGTACTGGGTCTTATGTCGATAATAATTGCTGTATATAATGCAGCAAAGCTGGGCTTTAATCTCACACCAATAGAGTCAATTAATATAGATAGCAAGATATTAAAGGAAAATGGTAATATAAGTGGTAATGAAAATAAGGTTATAGGAAAATTTTTTGGGTATACAGGAAAAATGGCTTTTATAAATCTTATAAGAAACAAGAAACGGTTCATAGCAACAACTGTATCAATAGGCATTAGCATAGCTCTTTTTATAAGTGTCAATTATCTTGTTTCTTGTATGGATCCTGCTTATCAGGTTAGTAAGGATATAAGGTCTGATTATATCCTTACTTTAAAAACCAAGAATGAGAACATTGGCTATAACGATGAGCAAATAAATAATCTTATAAATATGACAGGTGTCGTAAATGTTGAAAAAGTAAAAAAGGTCTTTGGGAGTACAATTGTCAAAACGCAGAACATGACTGAAAATGGCTTGCAGGAGGCAGTTGAAAATGCAAAGATCTCATATTATAACAAGCAGCTCCTGGATAAAGGCGAGTGCGACTTTCCGTCAATTCTCATCGGTTGTAGTGAAGAGTACCTAAAAGCTATAAGTAAAAATACATGGGCTGATTATGCAGGAAATGAGAAACCCTATGTATATGTAATACAAAACCTTAATTATGCAGATGAAACAAGTCTTAAAGCTGGGGACGATATCAGAATAGGATATGCCTACAAGATAGATAATCAGTGGAAAAGAGAAAATATGGAATTTAAAATAAAGGATGTATTGCAGGAATCTCCAATACCGTTTAATACTAGAGACGGAAAAATGGCGATAATAACAAATGAAAAGCTTCTGAAGGATTTCCTAAATGTAGAATATTATCAAAATATCGAGATATATACAAGCAAAAAAGCTGATGTTACTGCTATAGAAACTCAACTTAAGAATATAGTATCCAATCAAAAATATGGTAAGCTTATATCATATAGAGAGGAAATGCAAAGAGTAAAAGACAGTCGGATAGTAGTAGGACTTATATTATATAGCCTTGTTTTAGTCATAATACTGGTGGCTCTAATAAATATAGTTAATACAATGAGCATGAATATCATACTAAGAAAAAGAGAATTTGGAATGCTTAGGGCTATGGGCATGACCAAGGGACAGCTTACTAATACAATATTGAAAGAAGGCTTCTTTTATGGACTTATAAGCTCAATTTGGGGAGTAATAATAGGAGTACTTCTAATACTGCTAATATTTTATAGCGGAAGAAAGGGCTTTAATCTAAGACTAAGTATTGACTATACATCCATTGCATTCACATTTGTCAGCACTCTTACTCTCTGCATGGCCTCCACTATTTTGCCGCTCAGAAGAGCTACTTCTGCAGAAATTGTTGAAGCAATAAGAGCAATAGAATAAATAAAGCAAGCACTAAAAGCTCCTTCCATTTATGTAAGAAGGCAAATGTATGCGTCCACCCCCATCAACTTGAATTGATACATCATTTAATATAATAATGATTCCCATAATATAAGTATTAAACATTTTACAAGGTCTTTAAAAGTAAAAAGCTCAGGCAAGCACCGTCTCCAATACTTGCCTGAGCCATAATTTGAATTACTTGCTTTCTTTCTCTTTCACAACTTCCTTAATTACCTCAGCAGGTTTAAAGTTCTTGTTAAATATGTCCATCAGGTTCACACCTGTCAGAGCATTTACTGTCTCAGGGAGAGTAGATAGTATATCAGTCACATAACCTGAAACCTTTGCGGCACCCTTGCCTTCGCCGCTACCACTGTCTATAATAACAATCTTTTCTGTCTTAGATAATGGCTCAGCTATTGCTCTTGCAAGCTCTGGGAGTTTTTCAATAATCATTTGGCTCACAGCTGCATCGTTGTACTGCTTGTAGGCTTCTGCTTTTTTCATCATGGCTTCTGCTTCCGCCATACCTTTTTCTCTAATGATTTCTACATCTGCCATACCTTCAGCTCTTCTCGCTTCAGCCATAGCGTTACCTCTAAGCTTTATTGACTCCGCTTCTGCTGTTGCAACTTGTATTTGCTTGTAGCGATCAGCATCTGCTTGCGTTTCTATACTGTACTTTTCAGCATTTGCCATCTTTACAACTGTTGCTTCCAGTTCCTTTTCCTTACGAGTTGCTTCCTGCTCTGCAAGTTCAATTTCTTTTTGTTTTCTTACGATTTGAACCTGCATTTTTTCTTTTTCTACTTCCTGCTGTACCTTACATGCTTCTATTTCATAAGCAAGGTCAGCCTTAGCCTTTTCTGTTTCTTGTTCTTTTCTATATAACTGAACCTTCAAGTCTTTGTCCTTAGTGGACTCAGCTATTTGTGTTTCTGATATGATGAAGGCTGCTTGACCTAGTCTGTTTGCTTCAGCTGTTTTAATCTTTGTTTCCTTGTTAGCTTCTGCTTCAGCAATCAACGCATCTCTTTTTACCTCTGAGATTCTCTTTTTACCAAGGGCTTCTAAATATCCGTTTTTGTCACTAATATCTCTAATTGTAAAGGCTTTGATTTCTAGTCCCATCTCTGCCAAATCCAGAGCTGCAACCTCTTGCACCTGAGAAGCAAATTTTTCTCTATCCTTGTATATTTCTTCCATGGTCATCTTTGATATGATTTCTCTTAGCTTACCTTCCAATACGTCTTTGGCAGTATCTTTTATTACTACTATTGTTTCTTTTTCTCTGCCTGTATTGAACTGCTCAACAGATGATAATATTGATTCCTTGTCTGATTTAACCTTAATAACTGCTACACCGTCTGCTGTGATGTCAACGCCTTGCTCTGTCAAAGCTCCATCAGTTCTGACCTCGATTTTCATGTTTTCAAGAGATATCTGGTCTGTTTTTTCTAGAAGTGGAATTACGAAACCACCGCCACCTGAAATAACTCTTTTCTTAAGACCCGTAACTACTAAAGCCTTGTCCTGTGATACCTTCCTCCACATTGTCAGTATTGCAAGAATCAATAAGAATATGACTCCCACTATTGTCAATGCAATTGATAAAGTTGTTGATAAAAATCCCATTTACATACTACCTCCTTTTACTTCTTTTACATAGAATAAGTTTTTCTTTATATCTATAATAACTACTGGTACACCTTTTGCTATGCCTGCTCCATCAACAGACTTGGCTGGTGCACTATAGGTATTACCCTGAATGGTGTAGATTATCTTTCCAAAGCTTCCATTCTTCATAGATAATGCAGTATGTGCTAAGCCTCCAATAAGCTCTATTTGTGATACCGCACTGGTGTTTTGTGCCTTGTAAAGAGGCACTACTATTAATCGGTACAGCATATATGAAACTGTAAAGCCTATTGCTGCAGCTAATACCGCGGAGATCAAGGCACTATAATTGTTCTTTAGCAATATCATGCCTGTTCCGCCAAACACAGTCACAAAAGCTGCAATAGTTATGGGCTTTAAAGGAGATATCGCAATGCCAGGCATATTCCCATCAAGATCAATACCTCCATCAACGTCTATGTCTAAATCAACATCCACATCAACATCCCCACCAATCCCTGCAAAATCCAGCAGATGACCGAGGATGAAGCTAATAACAGTATATAAGACCCCTGTATAAAAACATACTTGAAACAGCTTAAGCATCCGAATCACTCCTTTATTTAAGTTTAAAACCTAACAATAAACCATAATACAAATAGCATTATTACTGACATCACTCTTGTCATTATTAAATAAGCCTCACTAGGCTCGGCATCCCTGAATTTCCAACTTTCTGATATTGTCCATACAAACTCAGGGCTGATAATCCCTATAATAAGTAATATGCTGAAGATAATCTTAACAAATCCAAACATTCTTTCTTCACCCCTGAAATATATTTTTTTATATATAATAAACTATCTCACAGTAAGCAACCATAACTCATATATGTGTATGCATAAAGGTTACGTAATATTATTTTATCATCTTTATCACTTATCCTCAAATTCACTCTAACCTTTTCATCTTAAATCGCTATACTGTATTTAATACTGCGTGTCACTATATTTAATATATTATTACAAGTTTAATCATACTGCAAGCGTTTCGAAAATGTTTCTAAGGCTTAAAATCGCCTAATTTTTAGTTTATGTCACCAAGCCTACGTTTATCTCTATTTATCTACCAATATACTTAGTTACTGTAATCTTTCTATTGCTACGAAGTATTAAATACTGTATTATAAAGTTGAGGTGATTATTATGGAAATACCAGGAGAATATTTTGAAGATATTATTAAAGAATTACATTTTACAGATGAGATAAAGCTATCTGATATTCCTAATATTGATCTATACGTAGAGCAGGTAATAAGCTTTATGGAGGATCACATGAAGAATTTAAAAAGAAATGAAAAAGACAAGCTAATAACCAAAACTATGGTAGGTAATTACACTAGAGATGGAGTCCTTATGCCTTCAAAAAACAAGAAGTATAACAAGAATCACATAATAATGCTAATACTTATTTATAATTTGAAGCAGATATTGTCAATAGAAGATATTAAGACTCTATTTACGCCAATAATGAAGGATATATCTACTATAGGTGATGATGTAATACCTCTTGAAGATATTTATTCTACACTCCTAGATATTAAGTCCACAGAATTTGAAAGTTTTGGAGATATTTTTAACGAAAAGCTCCAGCTTGTGCAAGAAAAAGTAGAACATGTGGAGAGTCAAAACAAGGATATAGCAGAAATTTTCCTTACTGTAATAACACTTATAGCTCAAGCAAATGCACAGAAGCGTTTGGCTGAAAAGCTTATTGATAAGTATTTTAAGGCAGAAGAAGTAAAGATCGGTACTCAAGAAAAAACTGCAAGTAAATTATGAGATAAAATATATAATAAAAGCTGGGTTACCCCAGCTTTTATTATCTTAATTCAGATAAACAATCTGTTATATACAGTTATCTACGCCAGCGTACCATAATTTAAATTTTGAAACCTCTACTCATCCCATACAACCTTCGCCAAATATGGCTTCATCTGCATGCATCTTTCTTCGCGTATTTCTATATTATTAAAGTGTGAAATGTTCATTCCTGGACAATTATCAGCGCAAAAATATCTTACTTTGCAATCCTTACATTTATCTATAGTATCAAGCATACTTTTTCTCATCTTATTTTTGATTTGCTCATGATAACCTTCAGATTTGAGTAACTCATTGAGATCATCCTTTAGTATATTACCAAGTATGTATTCTTCGTTCTCTAGGAAAAGACACGGATACATATTCCCTGATTCATCAATGGAGAATTTAGTAATCCCCCCCCTACAGAAAAGTCTACATTTCATGCTCTCTCTGATTTTCTCTATCTCCTCAATACCGCCTGAGTTATTAGTTAGATATTCCTTTTTCCCGATGATATCGAAATTCTCAAGGCCTCTTCCTGATGCAGTAAATTCTCTGACTCCTCCCGTAACATTCAGCTTTTCACACATAGTATTAAAATCTTCAATATGTTTGCTATTCTGTTTTGTGCTAGTCATGGAAAGTATTATTGTATCCTTACCGAAGCCTGCTTCCTTGAGATGGGCTATTGCATTCATTATTATATTATATATACCTTTACCTCTAACAAAATCAACAGATTCCTCATCATAGCCATCTGTACTTATAGATACCGCACTTACACATTCCTTAAGCAGGAGAGCCATTTCTTTGTCAATATAGGTACCGTTTGTTAGTATATTGATTTCACCCTTATAATTTTGTCTGGCATATTGAAGAAGCTCTTTTATATCTTTCCTTATCAAAATCTCTCCACCAGTCAGAATCAAGCTTTCAAGGTTTAAATTAAAAATCTTATCAAAAATTGTCTTTATCTGATCAGTACTTAATAAATCAGATTGGCTGATGTCTGAGGAGGCTGCACAGTGAATGCATTTCAAGTTGCATTTATTTGTCATTTTAAACTCAACCTCTTTGATATCTATCTTATACTCTTTATCCACAGAGCTTTTTATCATTTCCTCTTCAATTAGCGTTTGGAAAATTTCAGTGAGCTGCTGTCTATCAGGCTCATTTTCGAGACTACTTATATAGGACGCCGGAGAAATTTTGTTTTGGATGCAATGATTTATTTTATCAAATATTTGGGTATCTATTAATCCCCAAAACCCGGTGCAACCATTGATTATTATCACATTGTCCTGATTTTCTAAAAATTTAACATATTGAGGAAATACAATATCGTTATTATATAAATTTATCATAAGCTAAACCCTCCTTCAAAACTATTTTGATAAGCGAAAACACCAAAGTATAGAAAAATACTTTGGTGTTTTCATCTGCATTATTCTGATGTAAATACTTCTACGATCAATTTGCAAATGTTAACATCTGTCGTCGCCATGGAACCAAATGTATGGTTCTATGCTTTCAACCTTTATTACCTTTGCTTTTCCATATGTCTTCATGCTTGTCCCTCCTTTCAATTTATAAATTTACTCTCCCTCACATAATGTGAAAGCCTACGATCGTAAAATCTATATTTGTTTGTGAGGGCTTAAGTATATATTTTACATATATTTTTATACCGTCTTTCTATTTGTATATTTTAACAAATATACATTTTATTATATTATATACTATATTATTCATATAATCAATATAAATGTAAATTTAGTTATAAAATGGTGTATTTTCACGCTAAAATGAATTTGTAACTTCCGTTAACGTCAAAATTAATATGAAGAGTTGATAAATTTTATAAGGCAACCTTTATGGTCAAAAGGTACTGGATAGACTGGTACAAATGGCAGGTAGAAGGATTATAAAAAAACAATCGCCTTTTCGACTATTTTTTATTAAATCGAAAAGGCGATTGTTTTTTTAGATGATAGAGACTGTTCCTATGTACTTTTAATATAGCTATCTAATAGCTTTTTCAGATTCAATGTCAAACAAATATATCTTATTCATATGAAATTGCAGCTCTATAGTGTCTCCAGCTCTCATACGAGAGTGTGAATCCACCCTAGCTGTAATTTGTTGACCGTTAATTGACAGATATAAGTATGTTTCTGCACCCATTAATTCAGCGACCTCAACTATACCCTTAATTGTAGAAAATTCTCCAGTAAGAGAATCCACCTCAAAATCATGTAAGTTCTCTGGTCTTATGCCTAAGTAAATCTTTTTATTGATATAGTCCCTTTGTTTAAGTAGCTTTTGCATTTCAGGCATCAAGCTTATAATATTTCCATCCCCAAGCTTGAGGCAAATCTTATTGTCTAATTCTACTACCTCTGCATTTAATACATTCATCTGGGGGCTGCCAATAAAACAGGCTACAAATAGATTCTCCGGTCTATCATACGCACCCTGCGGTGTATCTATTTGTTGTATTTCAGCATCTTTCATCACTACAATTCTCGTACCCATTGTCATAGCTTCTGTCTGGTCATGAGTAACATATATGAAAGTCGTCTGCAATCGCTTGTGAAGCTTGGATATTTCTGTTCTCATCTGAACTCTAAGCTTAGCATCCAAGTTAGATAATGGCTCATCCATAAGAAACACTTTTGGTTCTCTAACCATAGCCCTTCCTAAAGCCACTCTTTGTCTTTGACCACCAGATAAAGCTTTGGGTCTTCTATCAAGCAAATGCTCTATTTCCAACAACGTCGCAGCACTTTTTACTCTTTCATATATCTCCAGCTTTGGGATTTTTCTAAGCTTTAAACCAAAGGCCATGTTCCCATATACCGTCATATGCGGATATAATGCATAGTTTTGAAAGACCATTGCAATATCTCTGTCCTTTGAGGCTATATCGTTTACCAGCTTATCTCCAATATATAGCTCCCCATCAGTAATTTCCTCCAAACCCGCTATCATTCTAAGTGTTGTTGTCTTTCCACAGCCAGAAGGACCCACCAAAACAATAAATTCTTTATCTTCTATTTCCATATTGAAATCTTTTACTGCTGTTATATTCCCAGGATAAATCTTTTTTATGCCTTTTAAAGTTACCTTTGCCATCTTAACACACCCTTTCCCAATACCTCTAATTTAAAACATTTGCTTCTTTTGTATATATAGGATACTGTTGCAGGAAGTGTTATTAATAAAAAGAAATTCAATATATATATTTCTAGCATTATACCTCTAATACCGTAATCTAACCTGTTTAGTAATATATCAGCATTTATATTAAATGTATCTATATAGCTAGATAATGCAAAGAGATTATTGGGAAGCACATTTGAAGGTATATGTATAAAGCTAATGCATTTTATTATAGCTATCAAACTTATCACAGAAAAAGCCAACTTCTTAGCAATCTGTATAATATCATGCATATGTTTTCTTAAATACTTGATAATTTCAATACTCATACTTTGCTCGCTATATTTAGCATAGGTCTCTTTGGAAATCTTAATTATTTGTTTGACTTGACTCTTCAAAACCCTGATTAGCAATATAAGCATCACTATGAACATTATATTTATATACAGATATGCTTCTTGTTTGTATATTACACTATCCACAACATCAAGCTTTAAAATCCTTAATTTCCCCTCTAATATTTCTGTGTAAAGGTATAAGTATCTTTGGTTTTCTATAATAAATTTTATATTCTTCTTTCTCCAGCTTATATTGTTGTTTTCATTAAAAGTTATATATATATCCTCACTATTCTTGATAATACCAGTTATCTTATATTCTTGTCCGTATATATTTATAGTCTGTCCAACTACGTTAATATTCCTATATAATCTATTGGCCGCTTTGTCTCCTATAGCTGCTTCTCTAACTTGGCTGTTGCTAATAAAGTATCCTTTTATTATAGGTGTATACTTGACTAAATTGTCAAACCCAGTTGTCATAATAAGTCTATTGTCTTTAAAGCTTCCAATATAGTTTACAATACAAACCAATTCCTTATTTTCTGTTCCTCTTTTGACCAACGCTTTTGTTGATTTTCTTAAGCTTTCAAACTGCTTATAGGATAGCTCTCCAGTAAAAGCATATTCAACAGTATTGATATTGTATTTATTAGAAATATATAAATAACTCATAAGCATTACAACAATAAAAAGAAAGTATGAGATACATCTTTTTATTGCCATAGGAACACCTTCACTCCATCATTTATTTTATATGAAAGATTTACAATAACCTTGGGCTCTTCGATGTTCTCTAAGCCAGATACTATTACATCATTATCACCCACAGCTAGTATTTTTACCTCCATCGCCTTGGCTCTATATTCCATTCCTAATACCCCTTCATTTTCTTCTAACAGGTATACAGTACCACTGCTGTTTTCCTTATAATCCTCAAAGGTTATTACTGCTGCTTTAGGCACCTTATTGTGTCCCTTTAATACAAATTTCTGTTTAATCACGCCTTTAATTGTTTGACCAATGGCAGCACTCTCAATGCTTTGATTTTCTAGCACAGCCTCTACTCTATATAAACCTTTGTCATCTTGCTTATTTATAGAAGTTATTTTGAGATATTCACTATCCTTTATACTTTCACTGTTTATCTGAACTTCACCAACTGCCTTGACAAAATCATAATCTTCTTCGCTGATGCTTATTGTATATACAAGTGCATTAATACTTGATATATCAGCTATTTCCACTATTGCAGTATCTCCAGGCACTATGCTCTGTTCATCCCCTAGTTCAGTTACTATCCCACTTATAGTGCTATAACATATCCCCTCTTCATCTACATTGCTATAAAACCCCTGTTGTCCCTGTAGCTCAAGGATTTGAAGCTCACTATTTTTTATTTCATTTTCTAGTTCTTTTATTACTAGTTCATTGTTCCTCTTTTCCTCTAGCAGTTGCATCCTTGAGACTTCAATATCAAACATCTGCTGTTCTATTCCAGCTTCAAAGCTTTCCAATTCCTGCTTAGATATAAATCCTGCATCAAATAGCTCCTGCTGTTTTGTAAGCTCTTCTTCGCTTTTGGCAAGCTTGTTACTCATAGCTGTAATATTCATTTCATCTAGCTCGTAGCTTGTTTGTCTAGTATTATTTAACTTTAACCTTTGAGCTGATAGCTGTAGCTTTAAACTTTCTAGTCCTGAGCTGTTGCCCTTAATTCCATAGCTTTTATCTATTCTAAATAGAGGCGTTCCTACCTCTACAGCTTCCCCTATCTTTACAAGGTACTCATCAACGATTACAGAACCTCCCAGCCTTACCTTAATGCTTTTCTTCGCTTCAATTATGCCTTTAACATTAAGAGTTCGTTCAACCAATCCATCTATAGCTGACTCTACTATTACCTTTGGTAAGAACAAATTTATTATAGATTTTGAGAAAAATCCCATTATAAAGACTAATACAAAGAAGGCAATAGCTACATTTTTTGCCCTAACAACTATGTTATTTTTCATTACCTAAACCTCCCATTATTAAGCCTTCCTTCAAATACCTTTCACCCTTTATCAGTATAAGTAAGGCTGGCATAATATAAAGCACTGCTCCAGCAAAAAACACCTTGTAATCCTCATGGTAAATGTTCTCCAAAAACACTGACAGTGGAAGCTTATTAGGTGTATCCAAGAAAATTATTGCTTGCTCTATAAGATTCCAATTATCAATAAAGGTTAGAATTACAAGGGAATATATAGCTGGCTTTATTACAGGTATTACTATTTTGAAGAGTATCGCTATATAGCTTGCTCCGTCCACTCTTGCGGCTTCTATAATCTCATTTGGAATACTCCTGATAAATTGTCGCATAAGAAATACTCCAAAGGAGGAAAACACGCCTGGCAATATTATAGCTAAGTGGGTATCCAGCAGTTGAATATCAAAAATTCGCTCTAGCTTGTCAAATACAAGATAGTTTGGCACTAGAGTAACCTGAAAAGGCAGCAGCACTGTCAGTACGTAAATTGCAAATATTATATTACTCCCAGGGAACTTCAGCTTAGCAAAGGCAAAGGCGGCAAATACCCCTATAACGATTTGCCCTGCTATAATGATTCCTGTAAGCTTAATAGAGTTTAAAAAATACTTAAAATATTCGCCCTTATCCAAGGCTAAGCTATAATACTGCTGCAAGTTAAATTGGTTTGGAATTGTTTCTATATAGTAGCTGTCTATCTGCTTCTCATCCATAAAGGAATTGGAGAAGGTGTACGCAATTGGAAAAAAGTAGAGAATGGAAATTGCAATAATAACAATTATAAGCAGCTTTTTCACTAGCCTTCACCTACCCTTTTGGAATAGCTTCTATCTAGGTAGAATAGTAAAAATGCAAATGCAAATATGACTAAAGCAAATATATATGCTCCTGATGTGAGCTTTTCATATTGTAAATCAGTAAACTTATTGTTCATGTAGTGCTGCAACATATAAATGCTTGGGTTGGGATAGCTTCCCTGTAATACATATACATCCTTGAATACTTTAAAGGAGTTTATTATGGTTACGATACCTGCAAAGACAGTAGTAGGTGTACAAAGAGGAATTATGACATGACGAAGACGCTGTAGATAGCTTGCTCCATCAATCTTTGAAGCCTCTATTACGGATGTGTCAAGCTGCATAAGTCCTGCCATATTGATTAACAGGTTATAGCCTGTGTTTTTCCATATAAAAATCAATATAACTCCCAGCATGGCATAATCCGAGTTCATAAGGCTAAAGGCTCCCGTGCCGATAAGCTTACGAAAAAAGCCTACTGCTGCTGCTGAAGGTATTGCAATAGGCAATACTATGAATAGGTATACAAACCTCGGAGGCTTAAGCTCAAAAATAGCTAATGCCAAAGAAAAGGATATTATCATGATAAGAGGTATCGCTATTCCCATGAATATGCCTGTATTCTTTAACGCCAGCCTGAAGGCGGCACTGCCAAATACATCAATGTAATTAGAAATGCCTACAAAGGTACTGTCGAAGCCGCTTTTGCTAAAGCTGTATTTTATACCCCACAGAAAGGGTATTATATATAGTATGGAAAAGCCTATGAGACTGGGAACTATAAAGGGGTTAAACCTTATTTTTTTTAATTTATCTAACATGATGTGCCCCTCCAAATTAGCAATTAACTACTCATTTTGCTTTCTTACTCACTTAGCCAAATATTGTATTTATCCTCCAGTTTCTGTAGTTCTTGCTTAAGCTCTAACTCTGTATACGCATTGTCTGTAAAGATATATTTAGTCAGATCCTTTACAAGCATCCAAAATATTTCATACTCACGGTCATCTCTAGCAATGCTTAAGGTTGCATTACCCTTCTCTATTTCGTTTAGCATATACTTTTTCAGTTCTATTGCTTCGGTCGGATATTTACTGTTTTTTTCTATAACACTTATATCCTTTTCAATTTCATTATTTACAGGATAATAAGAAAACATAGAGTCCATAAATAATTCTAGCTGTACCTCATTGTCTAATATTCCATTTACAAATTCATAGGCAAGTTCTTTATTTTTACCATTCTTATTTATCATAAAACCATCAGAGAATAAATATTTTTTATCTTCTAAAACGTTTGGAAGCACTGCGTTACCTTCTTCAAACATATAGTTTGAATCCCCTGCCCGTAGTGCATTTATGTCTGACTCCTGTTCTGAATTTCTAAAGTTATTTTTTGAATATTCCTTAGAAGCTAATAAACTCCTATCTTTGTTATACTCTGCAAGCTGTTTCTCAAACAGCATGTTATAATAATTCTTATATTCATAACCCTGTGGAAGTATATAACTTCCATTATATATTTCTTCTTTAATAGAATTAATTGCATTATACATATCAGAGCTATTTATCTTGACTTTACTTTTATCTTCATTAAATATTTCTAAGTCAATCAGATGTTTTGCAGTTATATCTAAAAAATCCTTGCTGGTAAATTGCTGCTTTGTTTGTTGCAGCCATTTATCTCTTATTGCTAGATAATCCTGCTTAGTCCAAGCTAAACTTGGTTTATCAATTTGCATAGCTTCTAAAGCATCTATATTCAATACAATTGGCATATGAAAAATCTCAAATGGAACATAATATACCTCTTCACTTACCAGTCCAGGATGTAATTTATCCAGGTTTGATATTTTGCCTCTTACATTTTCTGCCACTCCTTGCCTGATTAGAGAATTTAGAGGAATAACACTATAGAATATAAGCTCTGCCCCATCCTTTTGATGCAGCTTTACAGAAAGCTCCTTCTTATATTCATCAACTGCTTCATTAACCAAAAGTTGATTTCCAATATAATAAACACTATGACTGCTGCCTATGCTCTGCAGCTCTACCTCAACTCCATAGTCCTGTTCAAATTTGCTAATATATCTTTTCATTACTGTAGTTTTTAACAACCCCTCATCACTATTGCTGATAAGAATCGTTATCACAGGTTTGCTACCTTCAAGGCTTGGCTTTACTATAGTCCCTGCTTGTTTATTGCCATTTATGCTGCAAGCAGTAGTGAAAAATAAAGATATTATCATAACAAAAATAAAAAACTTCTTCATTTCTATACCCCCAAATTTTGTGTGTTTTTATTCACTTAGCCAAATATTATATTTATCAATCAGTTTACTTAGCTCTGAATTTAATTCTTCTTCACTGTATGTTTCATCAGCTAAGATGTATTTTGATAAATCTCTCGACAGCATATTTTTAATATTTTTTTGCGTTGAGTTTATATCTACATCCGTGTCACATATGCCATTTTTAAGTTGTTCTAAAACATAACTTTTTAACTCAATTGCTTTTTTGTCAACAACCTTTTGGATTTCATCTTTCGTTATTTCTTCTTCGATATCCTTATTTACAGGATAGTAATGGTAATTACCTTGATTAAATAAAGCTAGTTGCTGTTCATCACTTAACAAACCATTTATAAATTCATACGCAAGCTCATGCTGTCTGCATTTTTTATTAATTAAGAAACCCATTGTATTAATATAGGGTCTCTTGTCTGCAAATTCTGGCAGTGCAATTACAGAATCCCTATTTCTTATGCCCGCGATCTCCCCTGCTCTAAAAGCATTACAAAGATATGAACGACTAATATGAAAGGGTCTATTCTTATCATATATCTCTTGGGAAGCATGAGCTTCCTCTGAATTCTCCTCAAATATCATGTTATAGTAATTTTTATAGGTATAATTTTTATTTAGTTTATATTTGCCATTAAAAATACATTGACGTGCCTGCCTCATGCCCTCTATAACTGTTGGAATGCTTAGCTCAGCTTTTTTATCAATGATATTAATATTTAATTGGCTCTCTATAAATCTACTATAAATGCTGTAATATTCACTAGCATTAAAGTTAATAATAGAATTTGTCATCCATTTATCCCACAATGAGAAGTAATTATTTTGAGTCCAATTAAATTCAGGTTCAGGGAGGTTAAACTCTTCAAGTATTTTCTTATTCACACCTTTGCTATAATACCTCATACCTATTGGAACATAGTAAGTCTCATCATTTAATAAGCCTTTATATATCTTACTTATATTGTGGATTTTGCTACTTAACTCTACTACAACATTTTGTTTTATCACTTGATTGAAGAAAAAATATTCAGTAAAAATAAGTTCTGGTCCGTTTTCAGCGTACAGCTTAGGCGAAAGCTCTCTCATATATGCGTCTGCTTCCTCTTGATCTATCATTTTTCCATAGTTATCCCTTATAAGGTCTATTTTAACTTCTACGCCCATATCCCTTTCAAACTTTTCCACATAGTCAGTAAGCATTTTCTCTGCTTTAAAATTCGAATATGTTGATGAACTCATTACAATAGTTATAATCGGCTGACCCCCTGATTCCTGGGGGCTTAAGACTACTCCTTGTTTATCTTGAAATCCTTTATCACAAGCAGTAGAAGCAAATAATAAACTAGTAATAAATAAACATAATATAGATTTCTTTAGCATTTGTTCGCCCCCCTATTCATTCACTTATACTTATTCTAAAGCAATAATGTAAATATGTTCTAAATAGTTGTTAAGAAAGTGTAAAGAATTAAAAAAGAAGTGGCTCTATAAGTCACTTCTGATTTCTATTATAAATCTAGTTCTTTCATTTGGCTGACTGCTTGCCTTTATGCTCCATCCATGAAGCTCAACAATCTTCTTCACCAGATATAAGCCAATGCCGCTTCCCCCAGTTTCTCTGTTTCTAGATTTATCAACTCTATAGAAAATATCAAATACGCTGTCAATATCCTTTTCTAATATTCCACAGCCATTATCTTCTATAACTAGCTCAATCTTATTATCAGTTTGTCTACAGCTTATTTCAACATAGCCACCGCTTCTACCGTACTTTATGCCATTGTCAACTAGATTTATCAATACTTCCTTGAGCTTTGATATGTCAGCATATACTTGTATGCTCTCATCACAATTGTTGATAAGCTGTATTTCATGCTTCTCTGCAAAGGGCTTATAAAGCTTTACAATCGCAGCTACTTCATCACGAATATTAGTGTTCTCCTTACTGAGTTCTACTTCCTCCAGTCTCGTTACTGTCAACAAAGACTTAACTAGTAGAGAAAGCCTGTCAATTTCCCCATTTATATCTTTTAAATATTCCTTGTATATCTCTTCATCATTGCTTCCATCTATAAGCGATTCGATTAACACTTTAATAGATGTAAGGGGAGTCTTCAGTTCATGGGATACGTCACTTATAAATCTCCTTCTATTTGTATCAGTCTTATACAGCTCTTGACTCATTTTGTTAAAGGTATCTGCCAATAGCCCAATCTCATCCTTTCTGAATATATCTACCTTTGTATCAAGCTTGCCTTTTAGAATTTCTTCAGATGCTAAAGTCAGTTTTTCTATAGGTCTTGAAAGCTTACGTCCAAGCATAAAGGACAATAGTATTGCAATAACACAAGCAATAGCCGAAATGATAATTACCTGCTTAGCTAAATCACGAACATCTTGATATATGTGATCCACATAAACAGATATTAGAACTACACCCTTTAATTCCTTACTCTCTAATATTGGAGCTGCAATAATCATAATGTTTTGATTGTCTACATTATAGTACCGTATAATCTGTTCTTTTGACTCAATAGCTCTAGCTGCCTCATCACTATCCAGTTGTTTGCCTATATAATATGAAAAGTTGTCTGCCAATACCTTGTTCTGAGTGTTAATTATTAATACTCGTCCATCAAGCTTTACACTATTCTCTCTGACTGTACCGTTTAATTCCATACTATTGTCCAGCTTATCCTTAATAACATTAGCTATAATCTCTGCAAACATTATTTGCCTTGCTTGATTTTTTTCCAGTTGATCCTGTTTGTAGTTCAGTATAATTAGAATATCTAAAGTAGATATTGCAACTACTATAATAAGTCCATATACTACTGCCATGGTAATACTAATTTTTTTGAACATGCTTACTATCCTCTCTTGAGGTAATATCCCACACCCCATTTAGTTTTTATGAATTCAGGCTTTGTAGGATTATCCTCAATCTTATCTCTTAAGTTACTGATGTGAACGTCTACTGTACGGGTATCAAATATGTTTTCATTCCAAACTATATCAAATAAATTTTCTCTTGTAAAAACTCTATCTGGACTTTTCATTAAGGTTTTCAATAAATCAAATTCCTTTACAGTAAGTCCAATTTCTTTATCATTTTTATATGCAGTACGAGCAGAAAAATTTATTTTTAAGTTGCCATGCTGTATTATTTCTGCATTATCATGTTTTTTGATGTATCTTCTGTAAACTGCATTAATGCGAGCTATCAATTCTCTGGTATTAAAGGGCTTGGTCACATAGTCATCTGCTCCAAATTCTAGCCCCAGTACCTTGTCTATATAATCTTCCTTAGCTGTAAGCATGATAATTGGAACGTCATGCTTTTCTCTAATCATTTTACATAGTGTGATGCCATCAATTCCCGGAAGCATTATGTCAAGTAGTATAAAATCTAGTTTATTGAAATTAACCATATCCAAAGCCTGATTACCATCAAATGCGGCATAAACACAAAAACCATTTTGTTCCAAGCTATGCTTCAAACCTTTTACTATAAGCTTTTCATCGTCTACAATTAGTATATTCATCTATATTCCTCCTGCATTTGGGCTTTTACTACTTGATTTAATTTTTAATGGATAACTAAGTCTTAGCTATCATTATATATATTAATGATTTTAGGTTATTTCTCTATATTCAAATAAATCTCCTGCTATTTCTTTTTTTATGACATAGTTAAAGGGCAAATGTCTGTCTTTGACATTTGCCCTTTAATACTACTACATATTCATCATTTCTTGCTTATATTCTTTCTACCTTCATACCTGTTTCGTGTCCGTTAAGATCTTGCATTTCAAAACCTGTGTCTGATACCTTCTCTACTCTCTCAGCTAGAGTTTCCTTCATGATGTAATCCTTATACATCTGTACTGCATTAACGATTTCATCATCTCCATTGAAGCTTATGCTGATTTTGTCCATCATTTCAAAGTTTGCATTCTTTCTCATCTGCTGTACCTTGGATATGAACTCTCTTGCATAGCCCTCATCAATAAGCTCTTTGGTAAGAGTTGTATCAATGATTATGAAGAGGTTATTTTCCATGGTCACAGTGAAGCCTTCCTTGGCAGCTATAGTTATCATTACAAATTCCTTGTCAATCTCCATTGGTTCTCCATCAAGGTCTATTGTAACAGTCTCTCCTGCCTCCAGCTTAGGAGCATAAACCGCTGCATCAAGCTTGCTTAGAGCTGGTGCCATTAGCTTCATTTTAGCACCTAGTACAGGTCCTGCAGTCTTGAAGTTTGGCTTCAGGGTGAAATTCATGTAATCTTTAAGGTTCTTTGCAAACACAACGTCCTTAACATTTAATTCCTCTTGAATTAGAGGTATCAAGTAGGATATTAACTTTTCATACTTACCGTCTATGAGCACTTGCTGGATTGGCTGACGAACCTTTATTCTTACCTGCTCTCTTGCACCTCTGCCCAGACCTACCAGGTCTCTTACAAGGTCCATTCTCTCCTCAAGAGGCTTATCTATCAAGCCCTCATTTAGCTCAGGGTACTTAGCTAGGTGAACAGAGGCTTCTCCTGTAAGGTTTCTATAGATTTCCTCTGACATAAATGGTGCAAAGGGTGCTATCAGCTTGGATATTCCAATTAATATTTCCATTGTTGTATTGTAAACTGCCTTCTTATCCTCTGTCAGCTCAGTTTCCCAGAAACGTCTTCTGGAACGTCTGATGTACCAGTTGGATAAATCCTCGCTTACAAAATACTGTATCTTTCTGACAGCCTTTGTAAGGTCAAATACCTTAAGCTCTGCTTCTACTTCTTCTAGCAGACTGTTGAACTTACTGAGTACCCATCTATCAAGCTCTGGTCTATCCTTGTACGGAACAGAAAATTCCTTTGGATCTATGTTGTCAGTGTTTGCATATAATGAGAAGAATGCGTAGACGTTCTTCAGCGTTCCGAAGAATCTGCTCATAACTTCCTTCAAGCCGTCTTCGTCAAACTTTGTAGTTGACCAAGCAGGTGAAGCATACAATAAATACCATCTCAAAGCATCTGCACCGTACTTATCCATCATTTCAAACGGATTTATTATATTGCCAAGAGATTTTGACATCTTCTTGCCTTCTTTATCAACTAAGTGACCATTTACCAATACCTTCTTATAAGGAGATACACCCTTTACAAAGGTTGATATAGCAAGTAATGAATAGAACCAACCTCTTGTTTGGTCTATGCCTTCGCATATAAAGTCAGCAGGGAACAGCTCATCAAATTTGTCTGCGTTTTCAAAAGGCCAATGTTGCTGTGCAAAAGGCATTGAACCACTGTCAAACCAACAGTCTATAACTTCGGTGACTCTTGTCATTGTGTCTCCGCACTTTGAACATTTTATATGAACTTCATCTATATATGGTCTGTGCAGCTCTATTGATTCATCTATATTCTCTATAGCTCTTTCTACCAGCTCTTTTCTGGAGCCAATGGATTCAAAATGACCGCAGGAGCATCTCCATATGTTCAGAGGAGTTCCCCAATATCTGCTTCTTGATATTGCCCAGTCGTTGAGGTTTTCCAGCCAATTGCCAAAACGTTTCTCTCCTACGTAGTCAGGATACCATTCTATAGTATTATTGTTAGCTATTAATTGATCCTTAAGCTTTGTCATTTCTATATACCAGCTAGGTCTAGCATAGTATAAAAGCGGTGTCTTACATCTCCAGCAGTGTGGATAATTGTGTTCCATCTTTTCCTTTTTAAATAGCTTGCCCTCAGCAGCTAGCCACTTTATTATGTCAAGATCCGCATCCATTACAAACTGACCTTCCCAAGGAGTTGCAGTAAATTTACCTTCTCCGTTAACAGGCTGTAAAACAGGAAGATTATATCGTCTGCCTGTTTGATAATCGTCTTCACCAAAGGCTGGAGCTGTATGAACTATACCAGTACCGTCTTCAGTCGTTACATAGTCTGCAACAGTTACGAGGAAGGCCTTTTTGTCAGTATTTACAAAAGGCATAAGCTGTTCATATTCCATGTATTCCATATCCTTGCCTGTCATTTCTTCAAGGACTTCAAACTCTTCACCTAATAACCTTTTTGCAAGATTTTTTTCTACATAGTAGACCTCATCATTTTGCTTTACCTTTAGGTAAGCTGCCTTTGGGTTAACTGTCAAAGCAACGTTAGAAGCTAGTGTCCAAGGAGTAGTAGTCCAAACTAGGAAATACTCATTGGCATCCTTCTTTTTAAATTTTACATATACTGTGTTTGTCTTTATTTCCTTGTAGCCCTGTGCAACCTCGTGAGAAGCTAGACCTGTTCCGCAGCGTGGGCAATATGGAAGTATCTTATGACCCTCATATATCAAGCCTTCCTTGTTGAACTTGTCTAATATATGCCACTCTGTCTCGATGTAATCATTGTGAAAGGTTACATAGGGATTATCCAAGTCTATTAAATATCCCATTTGTTCTGTCATATTACGCCATAGTCCAACATATTTGAAAACTGAGTCACGGCATTTCTCGTTAAAAGCTTTTATACCGTACTTCTCTATATCCTGCTTACCAGATATTTTGAGTTCCTTCTCCACTTCGATTTCAACAGGAAGTCCATGTGTGTCCCAGCCTGCTTTTCTCTTTACCTGGTAGCCCTTCATTGTCATGTAGCGGCATACTGAGTCTTTAAGAGTTCTAGCTATTATGTGGTGTATACCTGGTTTTCCATTGGCTGTCGGTGGACCTTCATAGAATATAAAGGATTCTGCACCTTCCCTTACTTCTATACTTTTTTTCAGCAATTCTATTTCTTTCCAGTATTCTGATACTGATTTCTCTCTATCTGCAACCTGTTGGTCAGACAAAAATTTAAACTTTCCCATAAAAAAACATCCTTTCCTTTAAGTTTTAGAAAAAATAAAGTCCCTGACTAATTGTCAGGGACGATTTAACGCGGTACCACCCAAATTACCACAGCCATTTCTTTGCACACAGCAAAGTAAGCTCTGGTCACTTAAGCATATAACGTATGCCTACGTGGTGCCTTACTATTTTCAGGCATCCGGCTCTGAGGTGATTTTCATCTTTGGACTAGCGATAATCTTTCACCAGCCGATTATCTCTCTAAAGCATCCTCCAAAACTACTGTCCTCTTCACTGCCATTTACATATAATTATAATTGCTAATTATATCATAAATTATGCAATTGTCAAGGAAAAGGTGTGTTATTGTGATTATTTCAATATCGCATAGCTTCTGTCTAGCTTGATAATAGGGTTATATTGTGGATGCTTCTTCTTGATTGCCTCCGATACATCATTAGCTACTTTCTTTTCGTCTTTTCCATTTATCTCATAGGGTATAACCATATCAAAAATCACATTACAATGACTTTCATCCCCAACCATTCTAAAGTCATGCATGGTCAGCTCCATTCCAAACTCAGTAATCACCTCAAGTATCTGCTGCTGAACCTTTAGTACCACCTTGTCGTTAATATTGATAGGATCCATATGCATAACCAGATGAATATCAAGCTCTTCTGATATATCTTGCTCTGCTTTGTCAATTATGTCATGAGCCGATGTAATATCAATATCGGCAGGAACTTCTGTATGTAAGGATACAACACAGCGGTTTGGTCCGTAGTTGTGCACTATTATGTCATGTACACCTATAATACCTTCGTATGCCATGACCTTTGATATTATCGCATTTACAAGCTCCATATCCGGTGCTTCACCCAACAGCGGATTTAGTGTCTCCTTAGTAAGTGAAAAGCCTGAGTACATTATAAACAATGCTACCAGTATGCCGATATAACCATCTATAGGGAAGGTTATCCATATTGACAGTATCAGAGAAAGCAATACCACCGAGGTAGTAATTACATCACTTATACTATCCATAGCTGTCGCTTCCATAGCTTTACTTCCTATTGACTTGCCTATCTTTTTATTAAAAATGCTCAACCACAGCTTTATAATAATAGAAAGACTTAATAGTATGAAGGTTATCCAATTAAACTTGACAGCCTCGGGATTCATCACCCGTTGCACGGAGCTTTTGATAAACTCAAGTCCTACTAAAATAACCAAAAAAGATACTATCATGGCTGATATATATTCTATTCTTCCATGCCCGAAGGGGTGCTCCTTATCTGCCGGCTTATTTGTCATCTTAAAGCTTACCAGGGTAATAATTGAGGATGCAGCATCCGATAGATTGTTGATTGCATCTGCCATTACTGCAATACTGTTTATAAGTGTTCCTATAAAAAGCTTAGAAACAAAAAGAAATATATTTGCCAGTATACCGACTATACCTCCCAAATAACCATAGGCTTGCCTCACTGTATTGTCATTCGTTTGGTGTCTATTTCTTACAAATTTGTTTATAAGTAACTCAGTTAGCATATTATCACTCCATTAAGTTAAACTTACACATATTTTAACACATATTTGATGCTTTTATATAAGCTTTTAAAAAAACTTTATTACAACTGCAACACTTAGTTTTATTCTATGTTTTTTATATAAAATATGGCCAGCTGAGTCCTATCCCTTAATCTAAGCTTTTCCAACAGCATGGTTACATAATTCCGTACAGTTCCTTCACTTAAATACAGTCTCTCTGAAATCTCCTTATTTGAAAGTCCTTCACCTACCAGCTTAAGTACGTCTATTTCTCTTTCTGTAATATCTAAATCCTTTAACTTAATATTTCTATTATCCTTTAGCATAGAGGTTAGGCTCTTTGCCACTTCCTTTTCAAAAACTATACTACCCTTATGCACTGCTCGAAGGCTGTCTAAGATGTTGTCAGAGGACTGATTCTTTAGCATGTATCCTGAAGCACCGTTTTTGATAGCTTCCTTGATATATTCATCATCCTTAAAAGTAGTAAGTATTATGACCTTGATATTGCTAAACTGTGACTTAATAAGCTTAGTTCCCAGTACGCCGTCCATTACAGGCATCCTTATATCCATTAGCACTATATCAGGCTGGTATTGTCTGCAAAGCTCTAATGACTCTTGGGCGTTGGAAGCCGTTCCAACTACCTCCATATCTGCTTCCATGCTTATGATTATTTTTAGACTATCTCTTATTAAAGCATCATCGTCAACTATCAGTACCTTCATACTATTACCTCCGCAGATTTATTGATGGGTATTACACATACTATTAGAAATCCATTATCTGAGCTTATAGCTATTGTACCGCCTACGTTATGAACACGCTCCTTCATGCCACTTAGTCCCAGTCCCTCCACAAATTCATTACTGCTTATTCCATTATCCTTAATTTGTAGTCTTACATATTTGTAATTAACGGCTATATCAATATCCACCCTTGTAGCTCTTGAATACTTGCTGACATTGGTCAAGGCTTCCTTGATATTGTAATGCAATATCTGCATAATATTTACAGGCAGTTCTGTAAAATCCCCAGAGTTACTAAACTCAACAGGACAGTAGGTAAAATTATCAATAATCTGTCTTATATATTCTATACCAAGCTTTTCTGCTGGCTTGATATTGTGTACAGTATCTCTCATAACCTCCAGTGTGTCAGACAATGCTTTTATGGAATTATTCAAAAGTTCTGAGGCCTTATCCACATCCTTATTTAAAAGCTTTCTTACTGCCTGCAACTGCATATGTATTCCCGCTATGCTATGCCCAACGTTATCATGAATTTGCCTTGCGATTCTGTTTCGCTCCTTTATCTCTGCCATATGTGCAGCCTCATCTGTGGAAGCAATTAGTCTAGCTTTTGTCTGCTCCAACTGATAAGAATATTCCCTTTGCTTGTCAAAGCTGCTTCTGTACAGCTCTTCCTTGTTTTGAATACTGCTTTTCATATACGCAAAAATACAGCATAAGCTTACTATTAGGAAAAAGTCTATCAGCTTCTGTGGCTCTAATAGATAGATTCCTGCTAATACAATTGGTATAAGCCCTAAGTAATACTTGCTGCTTATCATGTCATATGCCATTAGTCCATATAAAAAGGAAAATATCGGATCTAAAGTAATGCCATAATAAATTATCACGGCTTCTACTGCAAATAATATCACCTTGCTGCCAAACTTCTCTCTATAAAGGCTCAAAGCCACCGCCATGAGCAACACAACTACCTCCATGTACAAAACATTGGAGGTAATTGCAAGCTGTGCAATAATATATCCAAAAAAAGTGAGCTTTAAAATATAGTTCATGCTTTACACTCCACTACTCTCAATATCTTTCCCTAATAATATCATAGGTTAGGCTAAAATGAAAAGTAAAAGCTCAGGACTTCGAGTCCTTCGCTCTTAGCCAGATTTGCTCCGCAAATGGCAATAGTTAAAAGGCTGACACACAGGTCAGCCCGTACATTAGTTTTTAATATTAGTTTTTTAGCATTATCTTCTTATTTGATCCGGCTATGAAGAATACCAAGGCAAACAACAGTAGTATACCAAGCTCTGAGCTTATGGCAGTTATTGAGCTTCCGTAAAGCAGCTTTTCAGTAGCCTTAAGAACCCAAGTAACAGGTATAAAATTTGAAAGCTGCTGTAAAACCTCTGGCATAATCTCTCTAGGCCAGAAGCAGCCTCCAAGCATACACATAGGTATTGTTATCAAGTATGCCATAGCATTTGCCTGCTTTAGATCCTTAGAAAAGCTGCATATCGTCAATCCAAGCGCCACTGATGCCAGTGTAAACACTGAATAGAGTATCAAAAGATTGATAATAGAAGGTCCTAAATCTGCTCTGAAAATAAATATCAGTAAAGTGAATACTGCAAATACCTGTATTAACATGATGGCAATATAGCTTAATAGATTTTGAATAAAATAGTTTCTAGTTGTAATAGGGCTGGACAACACTCTACTGTATGTATTGAGATGTTTATCCTCCAGCACCAGAGTTGTAGAGCTTGTAGCCATAAAGAACATAAACATTACAAGAAAACCAAAGCTTAATAAAGAGTTACTCTTAGTGTCATGCTCTGTATTCTCTATACTGCGATAATCAACAGCTACAATATCACTTAAGTAAAGCTCCATGCCCTTGTAAAACTCTTCTTCATTACCCCTTGCAGTAAATGCTATGTTTTTGGAGGAGTTAATAAAGCTATCTATAAAAACCTTAATTGGTATCGAGGTGTTAGTTTCTTTTAAGCTATAGGACTGAAGCTTAACATCTACACCATCAATTAAATCCTGTGTAAAGCCCTTATCTATTTTAATTACGTATTCCAGTTTACCATTTATAAGCTTTTGTTTGATGTCCTGTTCCTGAAGCTCTATGAGGTTTGAGCTGCTTCGCAAGTTATCCTTCAAAATTGATGTCAGCTTTGTATCATCATAATCAATCACTGCTACATTTAGAGGACGATCACCGCCAACGGCATACATGGAAAAGGCTATAAATATTATAGGTAGAAGCAGCATTACAATTAATATGAATTTGTCTCTGGAAAGTCTCTTAAGATTATTTAAAAATATTGTCAATTTGCACTCCTCCTCTCTGTCAATCCCGCTATTACAAAAGCTACAATTACAATTATCCATATTGCAAGCATTACATTGAAGGTTTGTGTGGTTGAGCCTCCATATATGGTATTAAACATTGCTATCTGTGCTAGATAGTTTGGGGATATATATCCTATCTTTTCAAAAATGGGGCTCATTTGGCTAGCAGGAAAGTATCCTCCTGCAATAAATGTTGCTATATTTACTCCAAAGTTCAGTAATCCTCCTGTTGCTTGTGGATTTTTGCCTAGGTTTGATACCATCATACCAAGCCCTACCGAAAGAAGTGCCAAGGAGAAACACACAAATATTATGAACCATAAATTGCCACCCCAATCCACCTTATATGCCACCTTGGTAAAAACTATAATAATCATAGCCTGCATGAAAACAGTAACAATGCTTCCCATTAGCTTTCCCAGTACTATTTCCCAATATTTTATAGGAGCACTTGCTAATCTTATATTAGTATTAAACTGTTTTTCTTCCTTTAGTGCTAAGTTTCCATAAGCAGTACCATACATAATAGTCATTACCAGCATAGTAACAGCATAATAGTCTATTGCTCTAGGAGCATTGCCCTCAGTTGTAATAGCTGCCTCAGTAATATTGTTGTATTGCTTATATTCCTTATCTGTAGAGCCTATTTGCATTACAGCAAGCTGCGACTTAGTACCAGCTACAAATCCGTTCAATATGCTTTGTACTATAGATGCTCTAACATTACTATATTTACTGTTGTATACCTCAATAACAGCCTTTTCTCCCTTTTGTATTTCCTCTGAAAAATTTGAAGGAAGTACTACAAGTGCAGACGCTTCTCTGTTTTTGATTAATTTTATAGCTTCCTCCTTTGATTGCACAACATTAACCTTTATCAGTTTTTCTATTTCATCAGATGCCAAAAACTCTTCAAAGGCTTCGGACATAAACCCCTTATCTTCATTTATATAACAGATGTTAGTTACGCTTATGCTTTCAGGTGTAAAAACTCCGCCTAAGGCACTTCCCAAAATCAAAATCAGCATTATTGGAAGCAACAGCATAGGTGCAAGAGATTTGAAATCTCTAAAATTTCTCAATATGGTATAGTAAGCTATATTTAAAATCTTCATATATCTCCCCCCTAATCCCTAAGGGTTCTTCCGGTAAGTGTTAGGAATACAGTTTCTAAAGTGGGTTTCTCAATATTCATGGACAATATATCTACATTAGTTGCAGATATGCAATCAATAAGCTTGCTTAGGTTTTTACTGTCCTTCTCCGAGATAACCATGAGCTTATTGTCCTTAACTGCACATTCCTTCACTCCAGATACCTGCTTAATACAATCAATTAAAGTATAGTTTACTGAGGATAGTTCAATTTCAGTTTTCTCCTCAACTGTTACAAAGGCTTTTAATTCTTCCTTTGTACCCTGTGCAATCACCTTTCCATGATCCATTATAGATATTCTACTGCACAGCTCCTCCACTTCTTCCATATAGTGAGAGGTATAAATTATACTTGTGCCTCTTTTGTTCAGTTCCTTAACTGATTGTAATATATGGTTTCTCGATTGCGGGTCAATACCTACTGTAGGTTCATCCATTATTATCAGCTTAGGCTGATGAACTATAGCACAGGCTATATTTAATCTTCTTTTCATTCCACCAGACAGCTTTTTCACCATGTCCTTTCTTCTATCCCAAAGTCCCGTAAATTCCAAGGCTTCCTGTACCCTGCTTTTTAACAAGCCATCTCTTAGACCATAGAGCTTCGCAAAAAAGCATACATTTTCATAGCATGTAAGATCCAAATATAATGCCAAATCCTGTGGAACTATTCCTATATCCTTTTTTATACTGCCTTCATTGCCAGTGAATACTTGGTCAAACAACTTTATTTGCCCTTTGTCCTGCTTTTGCATACCTATTATACAGTTAATAGCGGTGGTTTTACCTGCACCGTTGGGTCCAAGTAAACCAAATATCTCACCATCATCAATTGATAAGCTAATATTGTCTACTGCCAAGAAGTCCCCATATCTTTTGACCAGATTTTTTATTTCAACTACCAAAATTACCACTCCCTCTTGATAAAGTAACTCTTTTTCTTATATTTATATAGTACTATAAATATAAAGTCGTTATTAATGAATAAAAGCACTTTATAATATGACATTTGTCACATAATAAAATGCTTCGTAAAATTTGATAATTTATAATTTTAGTACCTTCTTTAGAGCATTTACCACTTGTTCCTTCTGAAAAGGCTTTTCAATAAAGTCCACTGCTCCAAATTTTATTGCTTCTACTACCACCGTTTGTTGTCCTAATGCAGTGCACATGATAACCTTTGCGTCGCTGTCGAAGGATATAATCTCTCTTAAGGCTCTTATACCATCCATTCCAGGCATCGTAATATCCATAGTAACAACATCTGGTTTAAGCTCTTTATATAGCTCTACCGCCGTTATTCCATTGTCAGTTTCTGCCACTACCTCAAAACCGCCTCTTGTGAGGATATCCTTAAGCATTATACGCATGAAGCCTGCATCATCAACTATAAGAACTCTTGAACCCATGATCATTTCCCCTTTTTGGTTATTGAACCTCTTACAGTGTAAAATGGAAGCTTTGTAGATTATTACGGTAATTTTAATAAATATTGTTTGTAGATGAACATTTTACCATATATCCTTTTTAAATTCAAATATTTTATCAAGATAAGTATTACCTGACATAATAGACACCTACAGCTTAATCTGTTAAAATATTTGAGTGTTATAATTTTATATTAGAGGTGTTACCATGAATAAGCATATATATCTGCCTTACCTTGCAGGAATAACATCCTCATTAATATTTGGAATGTCTTTTATGTTTACAAAGCAAGCCTTAGACAACTTTGATTCCTTCCATCTGATTGCCTTTAGGTTCACTTTGGCAGCTCTAGTGCTAACGTTGCTTTATTTGGTGGGAGTTATTAAACTACAGTTCAAGGGTAAGCCTGTAAAAAAGCTTTTGGTGCTTTGTCTTTCCCAGCCTATGTCATATTTTATTTTTGAAACCATTGGTATTAAGCTGACTTCCTCATCTCAAGCAGGCATAATGAT
>JBAVGO010000167.1:0-4324 GCA_049684915.1 Lutisporaceae bacterium
GTAAACAACTATGGACCAACAGAAAACACAGTAGTAACTACAAGCTTTGTAGTAGACAAAGAATATGACAATATACCAATAGGAAAACCAATAGCGAATACACAAATATACATAATAGACAAAGAAAATAAGCTGCAACCAATAGGAGTGCCTGGAGAGCTATGTATAGCAGGAGAGAGCTTAGCGAGAGGCTATATAAACAATCCTGAGCTAACAGCAGAGAAATTCATAGAAAATCCATTTGTTAAAGATCAAAGGCTATACAAAACAGGAGACTTGGCAAGATGGTTGCCTGACGGAAATATAGAGTTCTTAGGAAGAATAGATAATCAAGTAAAGATAAGAGGCTACAGAATAGAGCTAGGGGAAATAGAAGCGAGAATTTTAAGCTATGAAGGAATAGAAGAAGCTATAGTAATAGCAAGAGAAGACAAAAATAATAACAAATACTTGTGCGGATATATAGTAGCAGCTGGAGAAGAGATAGTAACAGAATTAAAAGACTATTTAGCTAAAGAGCTTCCTGAATATATGATACCAGCATACTTCATACAGTTGGACAGGCTACCATTAACAGCAAATGGAAAGGTAGATGGAAAAGCATTACCAGAGCCTGATGGCAGTATAAATGCAGTAGTAGAATATGCAGCACCAACTAATGAAATAGAAGAAATACTTGCGACGATATGGCAAGAAGTGCTTGGCATAGAAAAGGTAGGCTTAAACGATAATTTCTTTTCTCTAGGTGGAGACTCTATCAAAGCTATACAAGTAACTTCAAGACTATATCAATATAATATGAAATTGGATATTAAGCAAATATTTCAGAACCAGACTATAAACAAAATAAGCAAATATATTGAGTTTAGCAGTTATAAGTCTAGTCAGGAGCCTGTTACTGGAATAACTGAGCTAACTCCAATACAGAAATGGTTTTTTGAACATAGCTTTACAGATAAGCACCATTGGAATCAGGCGGTAATGTTAAATGCCATAAAAGGCTTAGACGAAGGTATTATAAATAAGGTGTTTTCAAAAATACTAGAGCACCATGATGTACTAAGAGCTACGTATGAAATTAGTAGACAAGAGGTTAAACAAGTTATTAATCCCATAAATGAACACATGTATGATTTTGAGGTATATGACTTTAGAAATATATCTGATTATTTAGGCAGCATTAAATCAAAGGCAAGCGAGGTACAAGCAAGTATTGACTTGGAAAAAGGACCCTTAGTAAAGCTTGCACTGTTTAAAACTACAGAAGGAGATTATTTACTAATCGCGATACATCACCTAGTAGTTGATGGTGTATCCTGGAGAATAATTATAGAAGATTTTGCTACGGGCTATAATCAATGCTTAAACAATCAAAATGTAGAGCTTCAACTTAAAACAGATTCTTATAAAGCATGGGCGGAGGTACTAAATAGCTATAGCAGCAGTGATGAAATATTAAAAGAAATAGAATACTGGACAGCTTTAGAAAACAGTAATACAACTCCTATAAGCGATTCTATATCTGATTATTTAATAGCTAAAGACTCCTTGTCAGTGTCAAACAAATTAAAGGATATTGAAGCAGTAGGCATAGAGTTTTCTGTAGAACAAACAGAAAAGCTGCTAAAGGAAGTAAATAGTACATATAACACAGAAATAAATGATATATTGCTGAGTGCATTAGGCTATACCTTAAAGGAATGGGCAGGAAATACTAGCATATTAATTGGGCTAGAAGGTCATGGAAGAGAAGAAAGTGTTGGCGATATCAACATAAAAAGAACCGTAGGATGGTTTACCTCCACATATCCAGTAATACTAGATATGTCAAAATCGGGTTCAATAGCTTATCAAATAAAGAGCATCAAAGAATCCTTGAGGCATATTCCAAATAAAGGTATAGGCTATGGATTGTTAAAATATCTTACACCAGTAGAAAAAAAGCAAAAGCTAGCTTGCAGCCTAAGACCTGAAATAAGCTTTAACTACTTAGGTCAGTTTGAAGAGAAAGCAGCTACAGACATCTTCAACATGTCAGGTATTTCATCAGGAAATTCAATGAGCTTAGAATCAGAACAGATAAATTTAATAGATATCAATGGAATAATAGCACAAAACAAATTAGTTCTAAATTTTAGCTATAGTAAACAGCAGTTAACTAGAGACAGCGTTTTAAAACTGGCAGAGTATTACAAGAACTACTTAGCAGATATAATAGAACATTGTATTAATGCAGAGGAAGCTGTATTGACTCCAAGTGATATTACTTTAAAAGGTGCTAGTATAGAACAACTAGATAATATCCTTGCTATGTTTAAAAGAAGTGGAGTTGAAGATGTATACAATTTATCTCCAATGCAGCAGGGAATGTTATTCCACTCTATGATAGATAGTAGCTCCAATGCTTATTTTGAGCAAACCAAGCTATCAATAAATGGTTGCGTAGATTTAGGCTTATTTGAAGAAAGCTTTAACTATATTATAGAAAAGTATGCTCCCTTAAGAACAGTATTTCTTTATGAAAAAGTAGACAAACCTCTGCAAGTTGTGCTAAAAAAGAGGACTGGCAATATATTATATAATGATATATCCAGCTTCAATGAAGCTGAAAAACAAATATATATTGAAGACTTTAAACAAAAAGATAAAAAGCAGGGCTTTGACCTTTCAAACGATTTACTAATGAGAATATCGGTAATAAAAACTGATATAGAAGAATATGAGGTTATTTGGAGCTTCCACCATATAATAATGGATGGTTGGTGTCTGGGTATAATAATGGGCGACTTCTTTAAAGCATATAGCCTGTTTGCAAAGGGTAATACAATAAATGCTGCAAATAATTATCCCTATAGTGACTATATAAAGTGGCTTCAAAATCAAAATAATGAAGAAGCTCTGACATATTGGAAAAACTATTTGCAGGATTATGAGCAACAGGTTTCCATACCAAAGCTATACAAAAAAATAAATGAAAATATATATTTGCACCAAGAAATTCAATTTGAATTAAATGAAGCTATAACTGGGAGACTTACAAGGATAGCGAGAGAAAATCATATATCTTTAAATGTGATGCTTCAAACTGTATGGGGCATATTGCTTCAAAGATACAATAACACTAAGGATGTAGTTTTTGGAGCAGTAGTATCAGGAAGACCCCCTGAAATAAATGGAATAGAAAATATGGTAGGTTTATTTATCAATACCATACCCGTTAGAATACAAACAAATGATAGTAGCTTCATAGAGTTAGCGAAAGGAATACAGCAAAATGCTTCAGAGTCAATGACATATGATTATTTACCTTTAGCAGATATACAAGCAAATACAGAATTAAAGAATAATTTATTTGACCATCTAATGGTATTTGAAAACTATCCTATGGACATGCAAGTTAGCAGTATGAATAATGTGGAAGTATTAGGTTTTTCTATAAAAGGCGTAGAAGTGTTTGAAGAAACAAATTATGATTTCAATCTAGCTATTATGCCCGGCGAAACAACTGCAATAAAATTTTCATATAATGAAAATATTTATAGTAAGGAGCAAATAGAGCGAATATATAACAATTTTAACATGGTTATAAATCAGGTTATTGAGAATCCTGAAATTAATGCTACAAATATTAATATAATCGACGATGAAGAAAAGCATCAAGTGCTTGTAGAGTTTAACAATACAAAAACAGCCTATCCAAAGGATAAAACAATACAACAGCTATTTGAAGCACAAGCAGAAAAGACACCAAATAACATAGCAGTAGTATTTGATAGCAAACAACTAACCTATAAAGAACTAAACGAAAAAGCAAATATAATAGCGAGAACCCTAAGAAGCAAGGGCATAAAAGCAGATGATGCAGTAGCAATACTAGTTGATAAGTCTATAGAAATGATAATAGGGGTAATAGCTATACTAAAAGCAGGAGGAGCCTATCTGCCAATAGATACAGACTATCCAGTAGATAGAATAGAATACATACTAAAGGATAGTGGAAGCAGCATACTATTGACACAAACAGATATATCTAACACAGTGAACTTTAATGGGCAAAAACTAATATTAGATAATCAAGAAATATACAATACACCAGAGATAGATTGTAATGACAACCTAGAAATAATAAACAAGCCAAACAGCCTAGCATACATAATGTACACCTCGGGAAGTACAGGCAAGCCAAAGGGAGTAATGGTAGAACATAAAAATGTAATAAGACTGGTTAAGAACACCAACTACATAAGCTTTAATGAAGAAGACAAAATACTTCAAACAGGAGCTTTAGTATTTGATGCATCAACCTTTGAAATATGGGGAGCAC
>JBAVGO010000168.1:0-13681 GCA_049684915.1 Lutisporaceae bacterium
ATGCTGTCTCTCACCTAAAATCTTTCCAGTCAGAGACTCTATCTCAAGTATTCTTTCTATTTCATCTCAAAAAAACTCCACCCTAAACGCCTTATCCGAGGAGGAAGCAGGGAAAATATCAATTACATCCCCTCTAACTCTAAAGGCTCCTCTGACAAAGTTTATATCATTTCTTTCATACTGCATATCTACAAGCTTTCTTATTACTTCATCCCTGTCCTTCTGCATACTTTTTCTCAGTGAAAGAGCAAGGTTCTTATAATCCTCAGGATCACCTAAGCCATAGATACAGGACACACTGGCTACAATTATCACATCATTTCTTTCAAATAGAGCAGCTGTGGCCGAGTGGCGAAGCTTATCAATTTCGTCATTTATAGAAGAATCCTTCTCTATGTAAGTATCAGTATGAGCAAGGTATGCCTCTGGCTGATAATAGTCGTAATAGCTGACAAAATACTCAACACAATTATCAGGAAAGAACTCCTTAAACTCACTGCAAAGCTGTGCTGCCAAAGTCTTGTTATGAGCAAGCACCAAGGTAGGCTTCTGCACCCTTTCTATAACATTTGCTATAGTAAAGGTTTTACCTGAGCCTGTTACACCAAGCAGGGTCTGATATCTATCTCCATCCGTTATGCCTTTGGTTAGCTCCTCGATTGCTTGAGGCTGATCACCTGTAGGCATGTAATCAGATACTATTTTAAATTTCTCCATAATAATTCTCCTTTTAGTTTACATAATTATTATAACCAACTAAGGAGTAATAGTAAACAAAATATAAACAAGAACATCTGTTCGTAATAATTGTATATTTATTGCGGCGTACTGTCAACAAAAAAATGCTGTAAATTTCCACAATTTTGTCAACAGACGCTCTCTGCAAAATAGGTATAAGTATAAAACTATGAGTAAAGCATAATATCTAATAGAATAAAAAAACGAGGTGATTAATTTGAATGACGGATTTAATAAAGACTTGGAAGATGATAAGTATTTTAAAGTATTCAAACACCTAGAATCTATAAATTCGAGGAATAGGGACACCTTTGATGAATTGTTGAGATATACCTGGAATAATGTGAATGATGCAGATGATGCAAGCAATTCAAACTCACAAAACGATAAACCATAGCAGAAAAGCCAGCATATGCTGGCTTTTCTATTTTGCTATATTGATACTTTTATGAAAGAGCTTTTTAAGTAACCCCAAAGCAGGAGATGAACCATCATTTATCTCAAAACATATACTTGCATCTCTAGGTACAACCAATATACCTAAGCTTTTTATACCTACATTGTAATTTTTATATTCAATAACTTTTATACTGCCGTCAGCTCTTTTTACATCCATCCATATGAAGGTTGGATAGCTTGAGAGGAACTCTGCTAATTGACTTTCATTATCAACTTTATTATTGTTTATGCTGAGTATCTTGTCCCCAGGCAATAGCCCCATTTGTTTTGCAGGTGAATCCTCCCGAATATAAAGCAAGCAAATGCCTTCTCCTGATGCATCATATAAAGGCTTGCCTTGTTCCTCTTCTTTTCTTCCCCATATTATAAGTGCTTCATGTGCAATAGGGCTAAACAACGCTGCTATATATGCAAAAGCTATCCACTTGCTTGCCGCAACTGATAAAGCAATTAGAATAATACTATAAGCTGCCAGCCTTCCAGCAGATTTTCTACATCTGTTTTCTGGAGTCTGTGTAAGAGCTACATCTCCATATCCTAATACTACTGGAACTAGATAGGGCATATATGCAAAGGCTTGATACTGTTTAAGCAGTGGCCACCAGCCAGGCATTGTTTCTGATGAAAAATAACTTATTACTCCTGCTACAGGAAAGGCCAAAACTGTCAGTACTAAGGGTATAGGCCACATCCTGTTCATGATATAGCCGCCTACAATCTTTCCTGACTTATTCTTTAAAAATATTGGAACAGAAAAAGAGTAACCATCTATCCATATCAAAAAGCTTTCTATTAGGTGAAGTATTCCTATCAAAGCCATAAGCCCTGGCACATACACATTTGGGATGCCTATTAGCAGACTTACCAAGGCTACCAAGCCTCCTGAATAAGAGAAGCAAAGATATCTCGCATTTATTAAGGAAAATAGAATGGCTATTATCCATATATATAAAATCCCCGAAGAGAAAACACTTTGATTGTAAGTAGCATATCTTTCTATTGTAATACCAAGCATTATCACTAGAAAGCTTCCAAATAGACCACCTATGAAGCCATTGAATAATGCACTGGATACCTTATCCATAAGAGAAAGCCTTTTTTGCAGCATAGTTTGCTCTATGTTTGAAGTTTTCTTATATAATAGTATAATTACTACAATCAATACCCAAAACAACTGATTGCTGACAATTCCACTAATTCTACTAAATACCAGACCTGCCATCTTAAGTACAAAATACATTTTGGCACCCCATTACTTTATTAGTTTTAACATTTCCTCTACAGCTCTATCCAACTGGACGTCCTTTATATCTTCCTGTCTCTGACCTTCCTTAATTTCTAAGGCCTTAACTTCTATATTGGGTTCAATACCAATCTTATTTATACTTATTCCGTTTGGAGTATAATATTTCTGAGTTGTTAGCTTGACACCTGAACCGTCCCCCAGACCTTCAACCGATTGCACTAAGCCCTTACCAAAGGTTTTAGTGCCTATTAAAAGACCTGCATTTCTGTCTTTTATGGCTCCTGCCAAAATCTCTGAGGCACTGGCACTGCCCTCATCTATAAGTATTATAAGAGGTACTGTAAGCTTTCCTTTGTTTGAGCTATAAACCTGTCTTTCCTTATTAATATCTTCTGTGTATACTACCATACCTTCATCAAGCAGCTCATCAGCAATTTCAACACACTCTCTTACATAGCCTCCCGGATTTTGTCTCAAATCAAGTATTAAACCCTTCATATTTTGAGCTTTTAAGCTTGTCAAAGCATTCTTGAAATCCTTACCTGCATCCTCATCAAAGCTACTTAATCTAAGATAGCCAATCTTATTGTCCAACATTTTACTCTTAACTGCCTTCTGATTAATCAGCTCTCTTTGTATTTCAAAGCTTAGAGGCTGAGAAACATTTTCTCGAAGAATAGTTAGGTTAACCTTTGTACCAGGCTGACCTTTTATTAAATCTACAGCCTTATCCAGATCCATACCAACTATATCTGTGTTATCTACCTTCATAATCTTATCATTTGTCTTAATCCCGGCTCTCTCTCCCGGAGTATCTTCCACAGGTGCAACTACGGTTATATAACCTTCATCGTTTTTTGTTACTATAACTCCGATTCCACCAAAGTTGCCACTTGTTGCCTCACTCAAATTCTTGAATTCAGAGGCTGTCATATAAATAGAGTATGGATCATTTAAGGATTCAAACAAACCCTTTATGGCACCGGTAATCAAAGTATCATCCTCAGCTCCATCTACATAATTATCTTTTATGTATTCCTTTAACGACAGCAATTTTTGTAGTTCCTTTAGATCTTGAAAATCACTGTTGGAAATTACTACTCTACTGCCTAAAGCAATTTCTACAGTATTAGTAATCATGAAGGTCAAAAATGCAGTAATTAAAACCAATACAATACTTAACAGTACAACTTTATTTTTACTAATCATACTAACACCTCTATTTATTTATTAAAATATAAATTATTATTATTGCATAACATTCTGATTATAGCACAACCCAAAACTCTTCCAAAGGCTTTGTTCATATCTTTACAGCGATTTTACAGTATTTATAATTTTTAAGGTAATATATACCTTAAAAATTATATCTATTTTGATTATATTTATACTCAGTCCTTATTATTACTTTAATCCTTAATTATCAAACTGCATTTTTTACAATACCCATAAATCTCAAACTTATGCTCTATGGGTACAAAGCCTAGCTCATCCAGCTTGCTTTTGTTTAGCTTATTGTAGGGACATATATCAACCTTTTTCATATCTCCACAGCCTAAGCAAATTATATAATGGTTATGGTTCGCATCCTTAAGCTCAAAATGGTTTATTCCGCTGGTTATATTCAGCTTGCTTATAACATTAAGTCTGCACAGAAGCTCTAGATTTCTATATATTGTTGAGAAATTTATACTACTGTTTTTTTGTCTAGCCTTTTCAAATACTTCTTGTGCAGTATAGTGTGAGGGCTTATCTTCAAAAACCTCGATTATAAGCCTTCTCTGACCTGTAAGCTTATAGCCCATACTCTTCAATTTATCTTCTATCACATGTATTTTGTTCATACTATCACATCCCAACATTTTTATATATTGTTAAATACGTTTGAGGATGTATTTCTTAATTCCTATAACAATCAGTAATATAATTACGCTAAGTAATACGATAGTTCCGCCCGGAGCCAAATTGAAATAATAAGAGGAACTAAGCCCCAATACCACAGCTAAAAAAGCGAAAATTACTGAATAGCTCATAGTGCTTTTGAAGCTTTTAGATATCTGAAGGCTTGCCGCTACTGGCACAACCAACATTGATGAAATCATAAGAATACCTACTACCCTCATAGCTACTACTATAGTCAGAGCAGTTAGCACAGTGAAAAATATATTTAATGTGCCCGTTGGCATTCCTGCCAGCTCTGCACCTTCTTCATCAAAGGTAATATACAACAGTTCCTTATAAAGAAGCCATATACTTAATATTATAAAAAGACTTATGCCTGACATAAGCATTATATCCTTAGAAGTAACAGCTATAATACTTCCAAATAAAAAGCTCATCAAATCTGCATTGAAGGAATCAGCTAAACTTATCATCAATACAGCTAAACCTATGCTCGCCGACAACACTATAGATATAGAAAGCTCTGCATACTGTGCAAAATTCTTTCTAAGCTTTTCTATCCCCACTGCTGCCGCCACAGAGAAAATTAAAGCACCCCAAAAAGGGTAAAAATTGCCCAACATTCCTGCTGCTATCCCAGCTAGGGATGCATGAGAAAGAGTGTCTCCGATCATCGAAAGCCTTCTTAGAACTACAAAGGTTCCAATAATAGGACATGTTATAGAAATAAGTATTCCTGCAATAAAGGCTCTCTGCATAAAATCATATTGAAGCATTTCCATGGTTAATATCCTCCCGTACTAATGATTATGTATGATAGGTGCAATTACATCATGACTGTACAGCTTGTTTAATGAATTTTCATCAAAGCCACTGCTGCAATCGTGTTCATGCACACGTCCTCTAGAAAGACATACTATTCTATTAACATTCTTGTTAACAGCACCTATATCGTGAGTCACCATTGCAAGGGTTATATTTTTATCCTTGTTCAAGTCACTCATAAGGCTGTAAAAGTCCTTCTCAGAATTTGCATCTATTCCTGTAGTAGGCTCATCCATAAAAAGTATTTCAGGATTGCTTACAAGAGCCTTGGCAATAAATACTCTCTGCTGCTGTCCACCGGAAAGCTTGCCTACCAATCTATCCTTATAGCCCAGCATACCTACCATATCTAATACCTCAAACACCTTCTCCATATGCTTCTTTTTTATTCTGCCCATAAGTCCCACCCTAGAGTATAGGTTTGACTTAACAACTTCCTCTACTGTAGCAGGGAAATCCTGATTAAAGGATGTAGCCTTCTGTGGTATATAGCCTATCTTTTCCCAGTTTTTAAATTTACTTAATTCCGTGCCAAACAATTGTACACTTCCACTACTAGGCTTCATAAGTCCTAAACAAATTTTCATTAACGTACTCTTACCAGAACCATTTGGTCCAATAATAGCTATAAAATCTCCTGAATCAATTCTTACGCTCGCATTATCTAAAACATTTCTGCCTTCATATCCAAAAATAATATCTTTTGCTTCTATAATTGGAGTTTTCATAATTACCTCAACGCCTTCTCTAGATTTTCCAAGTTATCATACATTATAGTAATATAATTCTTGCCTTGTTTTATGTCTTCCTCACTTATTCCTTGTCCGTCATTCAAAACTAGGACTTCTGCTCCTACCTCGTCAGCTAAGGTTTGAGAAAGCTTCGGACTTATAAGACTCTCAAAAAATATATATTTTATATTGTTCTTACGACATATTTCTGTAAGCTCTGCAAGCTTTGCAGGGCTTGGCTCTGCTTCTGGTGAAACACCCCTAATTGCAAGCTGAGTTAAACCATATTCAGCAGCCAAATACCCAAAGGCTGAATGAGATACTATGAACACCTTGCTTTTGAAGCCTGCAGCCGCTTGTCTGTAATCACTATCAAGCTTATCAAGCTCCTTTGCAAGCTTTTCATAGTTTGCTCTGTAATAGTCCTTGTTGGCAGCATCCAGTGTGCTTATCTCTTCAAATATGTTCTCAGCCTGTTGCTTGTATTTTGCAGGGCTAACCCATACGTGAGGATCATATATAAGATTTGTCTCATTTTTTTCATTATTTGATAAAAGCTCTATACCCTTGCTGGCATCTACAATCCTTATCCCTGTTTTTTGCAGAGTAGGCAGTATACCTTCTACCCAGGTTTCCATGCCAGCTCCATTATATATAAACATCTCTGACTTTTGCAGCTCTGCAACTGTCCTAGGCTTAGGCTCCCAATCATGGGGCTCTACTCCTGCAGGCACAAGGCTTATAACCTTTGCTTTGTCTCCCGCTATTTCAGACGCCAAAAAATACATAGGATAGAAGCTGGTATATATAGTCATTTCATTACTTTCAGCTACATTTTCAGGTTCTCGCCCACAGCCTGAAAAGGAAACCACAAGCACTATAATAATAATTAATAAAAATATTTTTTTCATTTCACACTCTCCCATTTTGCAAATCATTTGCATTTATATTGTATAATATTGCCTGTTGATATGTCAAATATACATATAAACGATTTATAAGCAAAAGAAAAAAGCACCTTTCGATGCTTCTGTTATTTGCCTAGATAATCCATTGGATTTGTATGCTGTCCATTGATTCTTACTTCAAAGTGCAGGTGAGGTCCTGTTGAAAGTCCCGTACTTCCAACCTTCGATATTGTCTGTCCTCTCTTTACCTTATCGCCCACTTTTACCAAAAGCTTTGAGTTATGGGCATAAAGAGTAGATATCTTTCCGCCATGGTCTATTATTACAGTATTTCCATAGCCTCCATAATATCCAGAGTAGATTACTGTTCCAGCATTACCGGCTACTACAGTGCTACCACTCTTTGCTCCTATATCAATGCCTGTATGCAACTTCTTTTTCTTAAGTATCGGGTGCGTTCTATAGCCATAAGAAGATGTAATTCTAGTACTTGATGGTACAGGCCATTGTATTTTACCCTGCGTATATTTACCTGAGGATTGAGCCGCTATTATTAGCTTCTCTACCTCCTTAGACTGCTCCAGTAGCTTGTCCTCAAGCCTCTCCAGCTCTTTCAAGTCCTTTGTCAGCTCGGTTAAAGCTTTTGATCTGTCTGTTCTTGCTTGTGTCACCTGTTCTTTTTTTGCTCCTATTTGCTGCTTAACTAATTCTTTTTCTTTTATTTCACTTTGAAGCTGAGCTTTTTTCTCGGCTACATTGTCACGAAAGATTTTCATATTCTTTAATAAAGCGACATCGTAGTCCACTATTTTCTTAAGAAAATCCACTCTTGTTATAAAATCCCCAAAGCTGGTGGCATCCAAAACCACTGATATATAGCCAACAGAACCTGTCTCGTACATAATCCTGACTCTCTTCTTAAGAAGTACTTTTTGTACGTCTGCATCCTGAGTGGCCCTGTCTAGTTCTCTTTTTGTTATAGCTGCTTGAGATTCGAGAATTAACAGCTGCTGTTCAATGTTGTCCAATTCCTTCTCAGTTAATTGAAGCTTATTGTCTAGCTCCTCAACCAGCTTTGATACTGCCTTCTTCTCTGCCTTTTTCTGATCTATACTCTTTTGTGTTTTCTCTATTTGTTTTCTAATTTCTTCGTTTTGTTTTTTCAGGCTTTCCATGGTTGGCGTATCTGCCCAAACAACTACAGAAAATACTAGTATAAAAGACAGCATTAATGCAATTATTACTTTTAATTTCTTCATGTAGAATCCTCCTACACCCTTAAAAATTTTCTAACTGATAAGAAACTTCCAATTATCCCTATGATAAGTCCGACTGCTGTCAAAAGTAATGCTAGACTGCTCATTACTTCCTTGAAAGGCATTAAATTTAATGTCAGCAAACCTATCATTTGGTTTTTCATAAGACCACTACTGTAATAATAGGCAATACCTACAAGCACTGTGGTAATAAAACTGCCTAGGAGTCCCAACAATATTCCTTCAACTATGAAGGGGCCTCTTACAAACCAGTCTGTAGCACCTACATACTTCATAATCCCTATTTCTCTACGTCTTGCATAGACAGTTAGCTTTATAGTATTTGATATAATAAATATTGATATAAAAACCAATATAGCGATTATTGCCAAGCTGGCAATTCTAAGTATATAAGTAACCTTTAGAAGCTTCTCTAGCTCCTCCTTGCCATATACCACTCTCTCTATGTTTGAAATAGAGGATATTGACATAGACACTGTACTTGCTTTGTAAGGATCCGTCAAGGTTACTTTAAAGCTATCAGGAAGAGGATTATCTCCCTCTAGTCCCTCCAGCATGTATGCATTATCTCCCCATTTTTGATTCATATCCTTTAGTGCCTGATCCTTGGATATGAACTGTACCTCCTTAATCCCGTCTATTGTCTTAATCTCACTCGCCATAGATGTAATTATGGTCTCACTAAGATCATTTTGAAGGTAAACCATCATCTCTATCTGAGATTCCAGCTTTGATGCCGCATAATCCACATTAAGCACTAATATAAAGAATATGGCTATAACCAGAAGTGCCGCGATTACAGAGCTTATAGAGGCTGCACTCATAGTTTTATTTTTACGAAGACTTCTACTACCCTGTTTGATAAAAAACTTAGCGGTTCTAATTTTCACTGAAATAACCTCCTCGTTTTTCATCTCTAACCATAATTCCGTCGCTAATTTCTACAACTCTTTTTTTCATTCTATCTACTATATTCAAATCATGAGTCGCCACAAGTATTGTAGTTCCTCTTTGATTTATATCATTGAATATTTTCATAATCTCCCAAGACATATCTGGATCCAAGTTACCTGTGGGTTCATCAGCTATCAAAATAGACGGACTGTTAACCATTGCCCTGGCGATTGATACTCTTTGCTGTTCTCCCCCTGATAATTGGTGAGGGTACTGTTTGGATTTTTTACTTAAGCCTACCATTCCAAGCATAAGTGGTACCTGTCGTCTTATTTCTTTTTGTGAGGCTTCCACGACCTCCATGGCAAAAGCTACGTTTTCATACACTGTCTTATCTGACAATAGTCTAAAATCCTGGAACACTACTCCCATGCTTCTTCTCAAATGTGGAGTTTGAGCTCTTTTTAGATTAGTGATATCTCTATCGTGAACTATAAGCTTACCTGAGTCCGGTTCATATTCCTTCATTAATAACTTTATTATAGTTGATTTTCCAGCTCCACTGGCTCCCACTAAAAAAACGAATTCACCATTATCTATATTAAGGCATATATTATTAAGTGCCACATGTCCATTAGCAAATTTCTTACTGACATTTTTAAGCTCTAACAAGCTATCACTCCCCTTTGGATTTTTATATATGGTAATTTATATAAGCAAAAATCTTCCTACTACTTTTTTATTCTACAAAAAAAAACAAAACCCTTTATAAATATAGGATTTTGTTATACTTTGACACAAATTTCAATATTGTGCAAGCTTTGTTTTATCGAAATTAAGGCTTATATTGCCTCTCAGGTTTGTCATCCATTTTGTTCTTTGACCATACCCTATGTATTACAACTGCAATTACAGCACAAGATGCTCCTATTGACCAACCTGTTATTACATCACTAATATAGTGTACATGAAGATATACTCTACTTAGTCCCACCAGTATAGCATACGTCAGCATTATTATTGTCAAATTTATATTCATATTTTTGTTTCTTGAATGTATCCATAAAAAATACAAAGATAAAAGCATAAAAGCCATAAAATTCATTGAATGTCCGCTAGGCATACTAAAGCCTATTGCTTTGACAAGATGAAAACTAATATCTGGTCTTGGCCTCGCAATCAAATCTTTTAAAATCTCATTTAGCGACCATACACCAAGCATGTATATCGTAATCAGTGTAGCCTCTTTAGATTTTTTAAAATATAAAAACAAGACTACCATTACTGTCATTATTATACCCACCGATATTCCTTCTCCGGTGTAGGTAATAACTCTAAAAATTATATCCAGAAGTGGATTTCTTATAGAGCTCATAAAATTGTCAAGGTTATTATCTAATGCCCAACTACCATAACCATAATAGTGCCATATCATAAAGGCTGCTATTGCAGTAAAAGTTATAAACACGCACAGCTCTCCATAAAACATTCGTATATGTCTATTAATATTATTATATCTCTTTACATTTTTTTGTTCACTCACCAAATCACCCCATTAATATAGCTATTTTTATATTTTTATAATAATCGATATTTTGCATAAATTCAATATACAAGCATAATTCTAATTCAGGGCATAATAACTTATATAATAATATACCTGTAGCTATTGAATATATATTAAATATATAGTATAATACCCTTACATGGTATATGTAGTAGGAGGAGTTTTGAATGAATATAAAATTAACAGATAAAGCAAAAGCAGCACTTAAAGAAAGTGGAGTTCCCAGTTATAAGATTAATATAATAGGTGATGGCTGAGCAGGCCCTGTATTTGGACTGGTTCAGGGTGAATCAGACAGTGAAGATGCAGTAATAAGTATAGATGGGATAAATTTTGCAGTAGAGAAGGATTTTGAAGATGTAATTGACTATTTTGATATAGACTATTACAAGGGTGTTTTTAAAAAAGGCTTCGTTGTATATGCAAACGGACTAAAAGGTTGCTAAAAGAAAAAGGGTATGCAAACTACGTTAAAGTAATTTTGCATACCCATGTTTTTTGATATTTTGCACTAAAATTATTGTATAATTATACTTCCATCATAGCCACATACTATTTGTGTATATGTGATAGTTCTAATAGGATCTGTATAATAGCCACAGTTGTCACAATAATAATATGTTACAACCTCCACATTGTATGTGCTATCTGTATAACCTGGATGATGGGAGCATGGAACTGTACCTACAAGTGTTTCTGTTGTCTGTGTATCAATTACCATTCCATAGCCACAGTCACATATTGGAACATTTGCACTTACAGGCGAAAGAGATAAACTTAGAACACAAACAATTAACAGTACTGATAAAATAAGTCTTTTCATGTAAATCCCTCCATAACTTGTATTTTATATTTATTTTATCCCTATTTTACCATATTGTCAATATTTTTCACAGGACTATTGAAAAGCCAAGTGCAACAAAAAAACGACTTGGAAGTATTAAAAAATACATTAAAACTATTGAATAACTACTGTCCCATCAAAGCCACATATCACATAAATCCAAGTTCTAACAGAAGTCGTAAAAGAAAAGCTACACCTTGAGCAATCAAGATAGTTTACTTCCTCCACGCTGTATGTTTTATCATAATAACCTGAATGGTGTGAACATGGAGTTGTACTTATAAGTGTTTCATTAGTATCTGAAAGGCGATAAAGTGAATAAAAACCACATTCTGGGCAACGGGATGGTCGTTCCTCTGCATTTGCAATAATAAAGGATGAACATAAAAGACAGATAATTAGGAGCATGACCCAAATAGACTTTTTCATTAGAATTCTTCCCATATATTATCATTATTGTAAATATTTAAGACGAAATAAAAGGGAGCATCGCTCCCTAATTAATCGAGTTTTGTGACACTCCCATATTTCTTAGCATTCCATTTGTCTTCAAATGTACGAAGCCATAACATAAAGGTACTTGAAATCATGGCGAGTATGAAACAAAATATCCACATACTTGTTAAGCCACGGCTGTCAATAATTACTCCAAATATCTTAGGTCCAAAGGTGGCTCCCATACCTGTAACTATAGGAATTATTGCATTGAACCTTCCTCTATGATTTATAGGAGAGTGATTTGCTACATATACCCCTGCGTTTGTAACCTCAATAATCTCACCTATAGTAAATATCAAGCCTGCAACTAAGAACAGCCAGAAGCTGCTTACAAAGCCAAGCATTCCAAGACCAACAGCATAAAAAGCTCCTGCTATGGCGATATTTAAAACTGGTCTTATCTTACTTGTAACCTTTATGGTATAAAATGTCAATGTAAGTACCACAATGCCTGTAAATGACATTAATAAACCAAATAACGTCGTTCCTTGCTTATCTCCGAAGGTGATAACCATTTGCAGTGGAATTGCAAAGCCTATAGTAGAATAAACCAATTGATTTATTGTTCTACCAACCAGAAAAAGCAACAGAGTTGGTCTTTTAAACAACGCTCTTACCACACTTGCGTCCTCAGCTGATTCATCATCTTTCATACTTTTACTATTCTCAATCTCTTCCTCTGTTGGAGCAGTTTCTTTTACAAAAAATCCAATCAGTATAAGAGAAATAGTAATAGCACTTGCATTACCAAAGAAAATAAGTTGAGTATAATTATTATACAAAAATCCTGCAATTGTAGGTCCAATAGCAAAACCAACATTTATTCCCAAATAGAGCAAGGAGAATGCCAGCTTCCTATTATCTTTATTTGTAAGATCTGTGACCATAGCAGAATTGGCAGGCTGTGCCGCTCCATTAAACATACTGGCTAATGACAGAAGTATTGGTACCCATATAGAATTTCCTAAAAATCCACAGGTTATGAAGAATACTGCTGCGATGCCCTGTAATACCAGCATCAGCTTTTTTCTTCCAAAGCGATCTGCTAGCTTTCCTCCAATCAATGCCCCAAACATGGATAAGAATGCTGCTGCAATGAAGAAGTTCCCAGCTTGACTTGCAGACAGACCGATTTTCTTAGTAAGAAATAATGTTAAAAAAGGATAAACAAAGTTCCCCATCGAATTGATAATTCTCACTACAAATAAAATCCAAATTGATTTTGGCAGCTCTAGATATCCACCAAATCTTTCTCTAATATTCACAATCTAACCCCCTAAATTAGTACCCCAGTACATATTATCATAATAACTTGTATATTTGTTAAGGTGTTAAAAATATTATGTAAATAAAAAGGAAACGCAGCAGTCCTTCAAAACCGCTGCGTTTCTAATGCTTTATGTCGTTATTTTTAATATGTTCATGATTTCTTACATGCTCCATACAATATTCGTAATCTCCCTCACATTCATTGCAATATCTAAATTCCAAGCTTCTATCATCCTTTTCTGTCTTACCACAAATAGTACATCTGTGATATGTAATATCTTTTGGCAGCTGGCTTCTGAAGCTCTGCCTTCTTTGATGTACCTGTCTGTTAAGCTTTGCTTTACTAAATATATCAAAGCCAAAGAACACAAAATAATTTATTATGGACACTATGGCAGTTATCTTGATTGGTATACTGCCAGTTAATATCATCAGTATAATGAAACCCCAGTCGAGCAATGCAAGATACTTAATCTTCACTGGAATTAGAAAAAATATCATAAGCTCATAGTCTGGATAAATC
>JBAVGO010000169.1:0-21174 GCA_049684915.1 Lutisporaceae bacterium
CTTCAATCCTTTGTTAATATATATTGGAGAGTTTAGGAAGTCTATATTTTTATTAGGTACGCTAAAATGAAGAAGGGGAGGTAATTTCTTATAAACCAGTGCCTGAACGCATTTTAGCAAACCTGCAGCACCTGAAGCATGATCCAAATGCCCAATATTGGTTTTGACAGAACCAATAGCACAGATATTCTTCTGCTCTGTATACTTCCCAAAAGCTCTTTTTACACCCTCAATCTCAATAGGGTCACCTAGCTTTGTTCCCGTTCCATGAGCTTCAATGTAGCTTATGGTCATTGGGTCAATCTGTGAATTCTCCCATGCCTTAATAATAACATCAGCTTGTGCCGCAGGATTAGGTGCAGATATACCAACAGAAGCACCATCTTGATTGATGGCACTGCCTTTTATTACAGCATAGATATTATCTCCAGCCTCTGTTGCTTTCTGTAAAGGCTTAAGCATTAAAGCTACCACGCCTTCTCCCATTCCTGTACCATCCGAACTATCGTCAAAGGTTTTCGTCCTTCCGTCTGACGAATTAATCCCTATACTATATGTATTTTTCATTGGTAGCAATTGCAGCTTTACACTCCCTGCAATTGCAGTACTGCATTCTCCTCTTCGAATGGACTCGCAAGCATAATGGACAGCAACCAGGGACGATGAACATGCAGTATCAATATTTACACTAGGTCCCTTTAAATCAAGAATATATGAAATTCGACTGGCAATGATAGATGCCAAATTTCCAGTCAATGCTACAGGTACTGATTGTGGCGATACTTCATTTATAAGCTTCATGTAAGCTGAATCACCAGAAAACCCTAGAAAAACGCCTGTCCTGCTTCCAACAATCTTATCTCCGCCATATCCTGCATCTTCAATACATTTCCATGCAGTTTCTAAAAAAAGTCTTTGGTGCGGATCCATTAAGCTTGCTTCTTTTGGAGATAGTCCAAAAAATGCATAGTCAAACTTATCAATCTCATCTAAATAAGCAATTTCTTTGTATTCTACATTTTTAGCACCAAAATAGTTCATCAGATTATCAATATCTTTACGACGTGTTTTAGGAATAGTCCTGACACAATCAATCCCATTCACAAGGTTATCCCAAAACTCATCAGGATTGTTTGCCAAAGGAAGTAGTGATGCTACTCCAATGACTGCAATATCCTTTGATTCTGCAACGTCTTCACTTATAATGATTTTTTTATCTGCCCAGTTTTTATTATTATTTTCTAGGTCAAAAAGCTTCTTCATTTTTTATTTCCTCCTACTGTACTGGACTATATAACTGGAATTAATAAAACTTCATATTGCTTATGGATAATAACAAACTGTTTTGCAAACACTTTCGAAATATTTTTCTTTAACTTTTTGAACGTATTCAGTATCGCTGTTTTCTTTTTGAGCCATTTCAATACAATCTCTTAGATTTTTTACATCTTGCACCACTTGGTTCAGAGGTTTTCCCCTACCTACTACTTTGAAATGCGTGATTCCTACATCCATAAGCCTTTTTATTGCACAAATACCACATCCAGTCTTGGCGAAAACATATTCTTCCTTAAGGCACTGCACATCCTTATTTTTGGGTGCATCCAAAGATAATAGGGTGTTTTGGTTGACAAGCTTATGTATCTTCTTTACCCCCCTAAATTTATCTGAGTTATCGTCCAACCTAGTTCTAAGGTAAGGAATATTGCACGCATGTAAAATTTCATCCGAATGTATCGAATTGCAATAAGCTCCGCTATAAGCACAAAGTTCATTCAATATAAATGCTTCAAACTCTAAATTTGTTTTATTGCAATTTTCAATACAGCTTTTAATTTGTTCTACAGTATTCTTTCTTGTAAAAATATACCTTGATATATCATAATTATTGAAAAAATTGATTGACCAATGATTGACATCAGAGTTCTCTCCACTAAGATGGATTTTACAATCAATACCCTGCTCTCTTAAATAAATAATCAGTGCTAAATCTGCAATTATAAAGGTTGTATACCCTATAGCCATTAATTCTTTTATCATATTTAAAACAATTCCATAGTTCTCTTCATTATAATACAGAGAATTTAAAGTGATTTTTACTTCAGCACCATATTTCTCAATCCTCTTCCTTAGAATTTTCATGGAGCTTAAGGAAGATATATTGCAATTCAAAAGCTGCTCCCGTCGATTCAAGGGTATTGAGTTATTATTCTTTTTAAGCCATTCATAAGGTATGAACCCACAAAAAAATTCATCTGCACCTGCCTCAACCAAGTCAATGTATCCATCAGCATCCAATAAAGGTGTAACTATTTTCATAAAGCTTACAACTCCTTTCTATTCTAAAATATTTCGTCTAGCACTAGTCTATCTATGCCATTCCTAATATACGAATCAAGGATTTCTGGATTTTGTAAAATAGACTTTTCAAATCCAAAAATACTATTACCTTTTCCTAACATATTCAGGCTCTTAGGATATGTAAAACAAAACTCTGTACAATATTGTGGACATGCCTTTACAAGTTCCTGTTTCCATCTACTCATATTTTTGCACTCAGCATACATAATACAGTATTGACCTGTGTTCATCTGATAAAATGGGAAATGCATACTATGGTTTCCATCAGGTATTTCATTCATAACACCATGACTTTCAAACTCGTATCTTGTGACACCCATGCCTTTTAAGAATTTAGCAAAACGTTCAGAATTTAAATTATTGCTAGACAACTGATTGTAGTATTTTTCTAGCTTAAATGTTCCTTTGATTCTTGGATCTTTCTTTCTTTTATTTAAAAGGCGTCCAAGAATCGGCACAAGATTAAAATCACTGCTTTTTATAAAGTCCATGCTTCCCCAGTCGTTTACTACAACCTCTAACTTTTCCCCTTTTTTCTTGCTTATTTCATCTAAAACACAAAGTGTTCTATGGCATTTTTCAATCATGTCCTCACGAGTATAAGGAAGCACAACTGTTATTTTGTAACCTTCTTTGAAGGCTTTCTCAATTATAGCGGATAAAATTTCATCATCTGGCAACAAATGAGTGCAAAATTCATTTCCTACATATACTCTGCTAAATGGTTTTGAAAAAATTCCATGTTTGTAGAGCTCACGTCTTTTTAAATTATTATTAATAGCTTCTGTAAAAGTTAACTCTAAAAATTGTGAATATAGCTTGGCATTATCTATGGCATATGCAAGTTCGACTGGTTGTACCATTTCTCTGAACTTAAAGTCATGTTCTTCCGATAATGATAAATCAAACCACTCGCTTTCCTGCTCCTCAAAGGTCTGGTAAAAGTTTTCTCTTGTGAAGTTATGTCCTATTGTAGAATGCTCATTCGTTTCTTTTATAAAATCATATAAAAATGCCAAGCGAGATATGTATGCACTCATTATAGCTGGAGCACTACACTCAAGCTTTGCATCGTAAATATAGCTGAAATCTCTTTTTTCTGATAACACAACACTACTTCTATCAAAAACGAATTCATCATACTCATAGCTATTGCCGTTAAACAAGCTAACCTTCAACGATAATTTTTCTTCTAGTTCTTTGTCACTTTCAAGCTGTAACAAATTGTCCTCTACACTGTATATTCTCAAATCATCCTCATTGTGAAAAGCAATAGCCATTAGCGGCGGTATTTTTTCAAAAACTGTTGCCATATTTATCACCCCTTAACCTTTAGAATTAAATATTTGACTAATATTGTATATATCTTTTTCATCCGCTTCATTACATTCAGAATTTATTAGCTTACGAGCAACAACAGAATTGAAGCTTGTAAGAAATTTCTTTATACTATCCAAATCCATTCCTCTCTCAAGCAATAGATAAATACTTAAATAATCAAAATTAAACTGCGGTATCCATATTGAATTCTTTACAGACGAAAAAGTCTGTTCTACAAGCTTACTTACTTCCATAGAATCCATTGTAGAATGACTCCACTTCATTCTTGCTCCGGTAAGCTTATACTTTTCTTTGTCCTTGAATACTGGCGAAAGTGAATCAAAATACCATGCTTGAACCCTGTAGAATGTTGGCTTGTGTTCCTCAATAAATTTTACAGTTTCCATATATGTATCATAGGTTTCACCAGGGAATCCGATAATAAATGATGCAAAGCTGATAATCCCATACTCATTCAGCAAAGCTAACCCTTCCTTGTATTTCTCAATATTGGCGGCTTTGTTCATGTTTTGGAGTATCTTCTGGCTTCCTGACTCGATTCCTAAAAATACACCTTCACACCCGCTTTCTTTCATTAGCTCCACCGTTTCTCGGTCTATATACTGGCATCTTAAGAATGAGTTCCACTTAAATCCATACTTATTTTTTATCATCATCCTCAAAATACTTTTAAATCTTTCAGGTGGAACATTGAAAGTATCATCAATGAAATTTATTTTTTTTACATTTCCTGTCTTCTTTAATGAATCCATTTCTTTTTCATATGCTTCTAGCTGCATCGGTCTATATTTTCCTGCCCTCTGGGGGAACGTGCAAAATGCGCAGGAAAATGGACAGGATATTGATGTTCTTATTGTGGCAAATGCTTTAATGCGATCTGAAAACATTGGCCAATTTATTAGGTTTTCATTAATATCGTTGTCTTCAGCTTCATATGGATTTATATTATAATCAGTATCACCTTTATAAATAACATTTTTAATTCCTTCAAGAGACTTGTTTTCCTTTAAAGCACTAAGAACATTAACAAATGCAGTTTCTCCTTGAGAATTACTTATATATATGTCAGCATCTATAGATTTCAAAATATATTGCAGCATATTTACTTCCTGCGTAGTAGTATTTGCATGTACAAAGGGTCCTCCTACAATTATTTTTGCTGACTTGTTATACTGCCTGATAAATGAAATAATCTCCATTATTGGGAATGGCGTTACATACATGGTCGTCGTAATTGCAACAGTCATTATCTTATCATTTTGCAGTTTGTGGGCTAGCTCTTCCTTCTCCATATTGAAATAATTGATATAATCACATTCAAAACCTTTTTTAACTAAAAACGTCATTAGGTATGCTATGGTCGCACTGAACAAATTGCCAAAACTTAAAGGACCTTTACTTTTTAACTCATCCTTTGGCATAAGATAGTTAAATATGTCTTTTGCAGAATACTTTTTCTTTTCATACTCAATAAAGCTTAAATTCAACTCTCTGTACGATTCAGAGTTTGTTCCAGAGGTCTTCATTATACTTTCATACTCTTCCAGCGACATCTCATTATGTCCTATAATAAGACAATCAATATTTTTTTTCATTTTCAACCCTCCACTTAATTAAATTTGTATTCATCGATTGTCAGCTCAATCAATTGAGTAAATTTGTCTGCTAATTCTCTTGCTTTTTCCGGTTTAATTTTGGAGCTAAATTTTAATTTGAAAATTATCTTTTCATTGTTAATGCTATAACCAAATAAAATGTCATAAATGCTAGATAGATTATTGTGATAATCCATTAATTTGTGATTATATATCATTGGCAAAACAGCATACTCTTCTTTAGAATGAGCTGTGCTTTCTAGCATATCTAAATTGTATTCTCCAGTAATAACACCTTCATCCATTGCTACTATGCAGTTCTTAAACAGTTCGGCTATAGTTGAGATATTGCCAGTCGTCATGGAAATGGGTATAACCAAATTGTTTTTCCTAGCCATTGTTTGAACATGTATATTATCACAGCCCGAAATATCACAAAGCAAATATGAAAACAGTGAAATAAAAATATCATCCAATTTGATAGCTTCCTTTTGAGCAATTGATTTCAAAGCTTCACATATACTTTTTTCTATTTCAAAATTTAATGATAAAGTTACACTGTTTGCATTTCTTTTTTGAAAAAATTCATCCGGCAGCATCAAATATTCTAATTTCAAACCGCTTTGCTGCTGACTTTCTATTATTCCTGCAATCTTTTTGACTGTAGGAGATGAAAAAATATCAGTTATATGCAATTTCCCAGGGTAAAGCTTTTCTATTTTTGCATGCATTTGCAATAGCTTAAGAGAGTTTCCTCCCAAGTCAAAGAAGTTGTAATTGAGTCCAATTTTCTCAATACCCAACACCTCTTCCCATATAGCTACTATTTGCTTCTCCACCTCTTTTTGAGGCATCACATATTCTAGCTCGGTTAATACCCCCAAAATAGCATCTGGTAGTCTTTTTTTGTCTACCTTTCCACTTGCCATACGTGGTATTTCATCTATTTGCAGCAAGAACTGAGGAATCATATATTCAGGCAATTTCTCCAGAAGGTATACTTTTAAAGCTTGAACCTGTATTTTCTCACTACCAACAAAATAAGCACAAATAAATTTATCCTTTTTGTTGTCTTGCTGCTCAACTATAACCGCATCAGTAACCAAATGATAGCTACGTAGTGCTGCTTCTATTTCTCCAGGCTCAATTCTAAAGCCACGAATCTTTATTTGCTGGTCTATTCTTCCTAAAAACTCAATGTTGCCTTCTGGCAACCACCTTGCCATGTCTCCAGTACGGTACATTAATTTGCCCTTTTCAAACGGGTTACAGACAAATTTTTCTTCTGTAAGCTTTGAGTTATTTATGTATCCTTTTGCTAAACCGTCTCCTCCGATACATAATTCTCCCGCAATACCAATTGGTTGGAGGTTATGATTACTGTCAACAATATATATTCTTGTATTCGGTATAGGTTTTCCTATAATACCTTCAAAGCCAGTTGCTACATTCCTGCTAAAGGTTGCAGCAACACTACATTCAGTAGGACCATACTCATTTACAAGCTCCAGCCTGCTGTTTGTTTCTTTACTCTTTGCTACAATACTGGTATTCATCTTATCTCCAGCAAGTGTTACAAGCCTCATGCTTTCCGCACTTTCAGCATCAAGCAGTTCCAAAATCGATTCAAAAAGCTGCGGTACTGCTATAAAATGAGTAACTCTTTTTGTCTTGATGATATCCGCTATAGCAACTGCATTTTTTGAATCATTCTCATTTATTAGAACAACTGCAGCCCCAGAGACAATGGGTGTAAACAAACTTGTCAAGAAGCCATCGAATATGTATGGGAAAAGCTGCAGCACTCTATCAGCTTCATCAAGCTGGTATTCGTTCCTCCTCCATTGAATAGTATTTGATATTCCATCATGCCCCACCAAAACACCTTTTGGGCTTCCAGTAGTTCCAGAAGTATAGATTACATAAGCAGTATCTGTAGGAGTATTCAGTATACCTGTGTTTTTAACAAAGTCCACACTTTTGCACAGTTCAATTTCAGCTGTATCGATTAATATACCATTAAAGTTTAAATCAGACACTAATTCAGGCTCTGAAATCAATATGCTTGCTTTACATTCATCCAGCATATATTTCAGTCTTTCACCAGGTTGTGCTGGATCCATAGGAAGATATGCACCCCCGGCTTTTAAAACCCCCAGAATACTGACAATCATTTGAATTGATCGTCCTAAAACAAGACCTACAATGCTTCCAGGTTTTACTCCTTTTTCAATCAAACGCAATGCAAAATTATTTGAAAGATTGTTAAGCTCCTGATATGTTAGTTCATCTTTCTCAAATATAACTGCCACATTTTGAGGAGACCTTTCAACCTGTTCTTCAAACATCCTGTGTATTGTTGTGTGCTTAGGATATACTACATCTGTGTTGTTAAATTCAATCAGCAATTTCTGTTTCTCTGTTTGAGAAAGAATGTCAATTTCACACAGCTTTACTGTAGGATTTTCCGTAATGGTCTTTAGAATATTATTAAAATGTACTATCAACCTTTGGATTGTTTCCTTTTTAAACAGTTTAGTGCTGTATTCTAGTTTAAATGCAATTCCTTCAGCAAATTCTAATGCTTGAAGCGTCATATCAAATTTTGATACATGGCTACTAAAATTGTATGGTTTAAAGCTTGTATTTTCTATAGCTGCATCATTTCCATGCATATTCTGATGTGTAAACATTACATCAAATATCGGATTTCTACTAAAATCCCTCTTTACATCGAGTCTTTCAACTAATGTGTCAAACTGGTAATCCTGATTTTCATAGGCCTTTAGCGCATTTCCCTTTACTTCAAATAGGAATTCTTCAAATGTCTTATTTGCACTTAGATGATTTCTCATTGCAAGCGTATTTACAAACATTCCGATTACGTTTTCCAAATCTGCATGTGGTCTTCCTGCGATAGGTGTGCCTACTACTATATCCTCCTGTCCTGTATACTTTGACAGCAGCACATTATATACTGCAAGCAATACCATGTACATGGTGGTAGCTGTATTGGCTACAATTTTTTCTAGTTTCTTAGTGATTTCGGGGCTTATATCAAAGCTTATTCTATCTCCTTCAAAGCTTTGGATAAAAGGTCTCTGATAATCTGTAGGCATATTTAGCACAGGTATTTCTTCCTTAAATACGTTTCTCCAATATTCTTCCTGCTTCGCCATCACGCCCGACTTGTACAGTGTTTCCTGCCATTGAGAAAAATCCTTATATTGTATCCTTAATTCATTTAGACTTTCTCCATTGTATAGCTTTATAAATTCATTAGTTAGAATTTCTATGGAAACTCCATCTGATATGATATGGTGCATATCAGATAATAATATATTTTTATTGTCAGGCAGCTCAATAATTCCTATCCTTAGCAGTGGTGCAATCCCTAAATCAAATGGACGGATAAAATCCTTTATTATTGTATCTTCGCCTTCTTCTTTAGTTGTTTTGAAATATTCTATGCTAAAGTCTATATCCTTGTGAACTTGCTGTACTAGCTGTCCATCAATCATATTAAAGGATGTCCTTAGTGATTCATGCCTTATAATTAAAGCATCAAACACTTCCTTCAAGCACCCTTTATCAATATCCCCATACATTAGTAAGGCTCCAGGTATATTATAATTAATACTCTTGCTCTCAAATTGACTTAATACATACATCCTCTTTTGTGCATAAGATACAGGATAATATTCCCTTTCCTCTACAGGTTCAATTGACAAATATATACTACTGCTTGCAGCTTTTATCTTTTCTGCCAGCTCTTTTAGCTTCTGTACTTCAAAAATATCCCTTAGCTGAATCTCAACATCAAACACCTTGTGAATTCTTGCTACTAAAGTCATTGCTCTAAGAGAACTGCCCCCAAGCTCAAAGAAGTTATCGTTTATTCCTACTCCCTTTGCTCCCAATACTTCCTGCCAGATTGTCACCAGCTTCTCTTCAATTTCATTCCTCGGTGCTTCATATTCAGCTCCATTTGTTACATTTTGAACCAGTGCTTTTATGGACTGATAATCAATTTTTCCATTGATTTCTGGTAATTTATCAAGCTTATATATTTCCACATGATACTCTTTTTGTTTTTGTGAAAACTTGTCCTCCAAGGACTGCTTGAATTTCTCAGCATCTAGGTTTATATCATCACTTGACTCATAAAACAGTCGAATCACCTGATTGTTTATTTCTGTTCTCTTCAAATAAGTACATATATTCTCGTTATTTTCATTGAGCCCAATGAATACCTGTGGGCAGCCTAAGCCTAACATCACTTTCATCGAGTTTATTCCCTGTATAGGAGCTATCAATTCCTGACCATTAGACTGCATGGAGTTAATTGCTACTGCTGAGCTGTTTTTACTTAATCCAGTATCTTCCCACATACTCCAGTTAAGACTAACAGTATTTTTAAAACCTGACCTCATCCTCTGAATGCAGAATCCATTTAAGAAGCTATTAGCTGCTGAATATGCACTATATGTTGCCGCTCCCATAAAGCTCATTACTGATGAAAAGCCTACGAATAAAAAATCAGGGTTCTGTTCAAATAACTGATGTAGTGCTAAAGTTCCATATATCTTAGAGTTAAACAATTCCTTAAAGGAATTATCAGTCTGATGGATTACCACAAACTTTTCCATGTCAGCGTTATGCTCTTCTATATTTTCCATACTACACGCTAAATGGAAAACTCCAGAAATCTCTTCACTCCATCTCGCTTCTGCCTTTTTAATGACTTTTTGTAAAAACTCTTTATCACTTATATCTCCGGCTTCATACATGAATTCACCATCAATAGCTTCTAGGTCATAATATACCTGCATTCTTCTTGATACTTCCGCAGCTTTTCCTGTTGAAGCACTCAGTTTATTATTTTCAGATATTGCAGTCCTACCCAGTATAATCAATTTAGCTTTATAGTTTTCCATGAGCCATTTACTCACAATTCCGCCTACACCACCTAGACCTCCAGTAACAATATAAATACCTCCAAGTCTAATAGGTATAGGTTTTAAAACCTCGTTTCTTAGTTCTATTGTTTCTAATACTGATACTAATCTCTTTCCATTTCTATATGCAACTTCCAAGTCTTTGCTTTGTGTCTTCAATTCGCTGACAATAATTTCAATGTCCTCTTCACAATTCTTCATTTCCAAATCACAGAAACACCATTTAACCCAGGAGAATTCCTTTGATGCACTGCTGATAAAACCTGACAAAACACTTTTATGCAAATCTAACGGCTTATCATTCTCATTTATTATCTGTGCTCTGCTGCTGAAAACATAGAATTTGATATCACCATCATTTATTTGCTTCAACTCCCTAGAAATATATCCTAGGCTCATAAGCGTCCTGTTTTCAAATTGTTTGATTCGTCCTAAATTATATAGAGCATCCTCTTTTTCCTTACTGTAATTCCAAAGATGTATCACCACATCAATTTGAAGCTTGTCTCTTCGTATCTCTTCAAAAAGCTTGTGGTATTCCTCAGCATGATTTTCATTTATTTCATATTGTCCAATGTGATATTTCTTAAACTTTGAACCAGCCCTAACAACGATAACTTTGTTTCCTCTTTTTGTTAATTCATTTGCGATGACAGACCCTACATCTAATTCATCAGCAAAAATCATGATGTTCTGGATTATCTCAGTTTTCTCATTGATATTCCTGTTTCTTTTAGTCCAAGTCTTTTTGAAAAACCACCCTGGGACTACTTCGTTTAAATTACTTGTACCTTCAACCTGATTGAGAATTTTATCAAATTTACCCTCTTGATATTGACGACTCAATTTTACCTTCTGAATCTTTCCAATCGAGGTTTTAGGGATACTCTCTTTTTCAAGTGGTATTATATGATCAATCTTAACTCCAAATTTTCCAGATATCCTTTTGCGTATTTCTTTAATCTGTTCTATCTTTCTATTGATATCTGTCAATGCAGAGCTGTAAAAAAGTATAACACTATCTGTATCGCTATCTTGTTCCCTTACTCCACAAGCAGCGGTATAAGAGGTATTCACGCCTTCTATATCTTGTACAAATGCTTCTATTTCTGGACTATTGTAGTTAATCCCGTTAATTATGATTACATCTTTTGCTCGACCAGTTATTGTAACTTTACCATCCTGAATAAATCCCAAATCTCCAGTTTCAAACCATCCGTCTTCTGTGAAGACTTCCCCATTTAACTCTGGATTATTGTAATAGCCTATCAGTACCGATATTCCTTTCACCTGGATATTTCCAATCATTCCTTCTCTAAGTAAATTGTTGTTTGAAGCTACTATCCTAAAGAATATACCTGGTATTGGCGTGCCTAATTCTACAAAAGTTAAGCAGTCCTCTCCATCTGAGACTTTTCTTACCTTGTTGCTTATGGCTCTTTTGCTTATTATATGTATACCTGTATCATCATCCGAAGTAAATGCTTTTGAGAACAAGACCCCAGAGCATGTTTCCGACATACCCCACGCTGGTTTCATAGATGTCTTGTCAAGTCCGTAAGGCTCTAGCAGCTTTAAAAACTTTTTCGCCGTCTTTGCATTAATTGCCTCTCCTCCGTTTAGGATAAATTTCATGGAGGACAAATCCCAATCGTATTTTCTATCCGATTCATTTTCCAGGCTTGAATTAATAAGTGCGTATGCAAAATTTGGCGCCCATGTAACTGTTGCTTTGTACTGTGAAATCAAATCTAACCACATCAATGGTTCTTTCAAAATAGCATTTGTTTTTACATGTATTTGTGTGCAGCCATTATATAAGTCAATGATATGACTCATGACAATTCCACCAACATGCTCTAGTGGCATCCAATTTATTGTGATTTCTCTATCAGAAAAATCATTATTAATGCTTGTACTTATTTCTCTTGCCAATATATTACGATGAGTCTGCATTACGCCTTTAGGTTTACCCGTACTTCCAGATGTAAATAGGATAATCGCCAAATCGTCTGGGTTGCTGTTATGCCAATTCTTATCTGGGTTATTGTTCATTAATTCTTCTACATTTACGACTTTTCTCAAATCAAAATCATGCCATTCAAGAATTCCAGAAATAGAATCCTTCACATTGCTTCCTGCTAATATCACAGGCTTGTCCAGTGTCTCCCAAATATTACAAAGCATATTGGTGTCATTGTTCTGTTCCCTGTATGTTTTTGCTACAGTTACTGGAACTGGGATTATACCTCCAATAGTACATCCCCAGAATGCGGCAATATAGTCCTCATTTTTATCAAGCTGAAATATGGCTTTATCTCCTGCTTTTAAGCCGAGCTTGCGTAAGCCCGTCAGTACTTTAGATGCTTGTTCCAATAGCTCTTTGTAGCTTTGGAAAACTTGACTCCCATCGTGGCTGACATATACTATACCTTTGCTTTCATTTTTTTCAGCAGCCCTTTCTAATGCCTCTGTAAGTATATTAGGTTCCCAGCTTTCAGGCGGGAGCTCAGCCCCTTGAATAAATGCAAAGGGTAATGCATTATCCTCTGCTTCCTCCCTTTCTTCTTCTGGTTTCTCATTAGATATCTCTGTTACACAGTTAACAAATTGACTCCTATCCGACAATATATCCTTCAAATTTATAGCTTCTGAAAACACAGCTTTTTCTTCTGCTATTATGACTGCATTTTTTACTCTATTATTGTTCTTGAATGACATTTCTGCTGCTTTTATCTGAATAGTATCCATGAAATTGCTATTTTCTAATAGCTTCCTATTAAGCTCTCCACTTGAGGTATATGGCATGGAATTGAGTCTTACATACCCAATCGGGAAAACATAATCAGCAAGCCTGCTTTTTACTTCATTCTCAATATCTTCAAAGGTATAATTACCTTTGATAGCCATGAATAGTGTCACGTAAGGATTATCATCCGCTGACTTTCTTACAATTGCTGCACAATCCATTACCATGCTATGGCTGTTGAATATTTCCTCAATTTCAGTTGAATAGCTTGAGCCTCCGCTTAATATTAATAATCCATCAGTTCTTCCAAGCTGCTCCAGCCTTCCATCAGAGTTCAATTTTACAAGCTCTCCTGTACGGTAAAGCTTTGAACCTGCTTCATAGAGATTATCTATAGTTTTTAGACCTGCGGTGTCTATGAAGTCACTAGTATATAGCTCTCCAGAAACACCAATAGGCGACATCTTCAAATACTTATCCAATATATACACATGGGATTTTGGATAGTCATTTATTGCACCCTTCAGCTTTTCCTGTATCCATAGCTTCTCTTCACATGTTATTAACTCAATATCGCATAATCTGGAGTCTGGATTATTCGTTACTTCCTTCAGTATGTTTTTGAAATGCTTTACCATACGCTCTATAGTTTCTTTTTTAAACAATTTGGTACAGTATTCCATCTCAAAATATATTGAGTCTTTACCTTCCGCAGCACTTAATGTTATATCAAATTTTGATATCAGCTTTTCTATTTCGTAAGCTTCAAACTTTAAATCCCCTAATACTATTGATGTATCACCAGTATTTTGTAGTGCCAACATCACATCAAACAGCGGATTTCTGCTTATATCCCTTTTTATTTTTAGATTCTCAACAAGCTCTTCAAACTGACAATACTGATTCTCATACGCTTTTAATGTATTTTCCCTTACCTCATTTAAGAATTCCCTAAATGTTTTATTTCCGCTTGGCTGGTTTCTCATTGCAAGCGTATTTGCAAACATTCCTACCATGTTTTCTAAGTCAACATGCTGCCTCCCTGCTATCGGCGTACCTATTACTATATCTTCCTGACCTGTGTATTTCATAAGCAATGTATTGTATGCGGCTAGAAGCACCATATATACAGTTGTGCTGGTTTCTATTGTTAGCAGATTTAGCTTCTGTTTTATTTCCGCTCCTGCCTCGAAACTTATTTTGTCTCCTTTAAAGCTTTGTATTGTAGGTCTTGTATAGTCTGTCAAAAGGTCTATGACTGGTATCTCTTCCTTGAATACTTCCGTCCAATACTTTTCTTGTTTCGCTATAACGCCTGTTTCAAATAACTTATTCTGCCATTCTGAGTAATCCTTATACTGGATTCTTAGCTCAGGTAATTCTATTCCATTATATAGGTCTGCAAACTCCTTAGTTATTATATTCATTGTTGTTCCGTCAGATACAATGTGATGCATATCATATAAAAGTATATGCTTGTCCTCTTGTACCTTTATTAGAGCTACTCGGAGTAATGGCGCTTTGCTCAAATCAAATGGCTTTATAAAGCTCTTTGCTATCTCTATTGCTTCAGCTTCCAATACTTCTGCATATTCAACAGTTATGTCTATATGCTCATGTACTTTTTGCAATATCTCTCCGTTAAATTCATGAAAGCTTGTTCGCAAAGATTCATGACGTTCAACCAGCTTATTGATTACAGCTTCCAAATGGTTTTTATCCAGCATACCTTCCAGCTTCATTACTCTGGACATGTTATAACTTATGCCGCTTCCCTCCAGCTTATTGAGAATATACATTCTCTTCTGAGCAGATGATACTCCATAATATTCTTTATGCTCTGCGGATGGAATGGATAAATAAGCACTCTCCTCCTGACCTCTTATATATTCAGCTAATTCCGCAATCGTTGGTCTGGAAAAAAACTTAACCAAGTCAACTACAACACTAAGCTCCTTATGTATCATTGACAAAAGGACAGTTGCTTTTAATGAATGTCCCCCTAGCATGAAGAAATCATCGTTAATTCCTACCCTCTCCAAGCCAAGTATGTGCTTCCAAATGTCAGCTATTTTCTCTTCTATAATATCTCGTGGTGCGACATACAGAGTTCCTGTATTTATTATGCAGTCAGGCTCAGGCAATGCTCGCCTGTCTACTTTTCCATTGGGGGTCAATGGCATTTTATCAATCTGCATATAATAAAGCGGTAGCATATATTCTGGTAAATGTTTTTTCAAGTGCTCCCTCAATTGGGGAATATCGACTTCTTTTTCGCCTACTATATAAGCACATAAAACCTTCTCCCCCTCCATATGCTCTCTGGAGGTTACAACCGCTTCCTTTACATTTTCATATTTCATAAGCACATACTCAATCTCGCCGAGTTCTATTCTTATCCCTCTTACTTTTACTTGATTATCAATCCTACCCATGCACTCAACATTGCCATCAGGTAATACTACGCCCAAATCCCCTGTTCTGTATATTATATCCTGCTGGTTTTCACTGAATGGATTTTTGATAAACACCTTACGGGTTAATTCCTTATCATTAAAATATCCTGATGTAATATATGGAGTTCTTATGAATATTTCTCCTACACTGCCTACACTGCACCTCTCCATATCCTTATCCAAAATTAGTATTTCAGTACCATCTATAGGTTTCCCTACAGGGATATTTGCCTTTGATACATCACTTTCTTTGACAGTGTAAAATGTTTTCACAAGTGTTGTTTCTGTGGCACCATATAAGTTGATAAGGCTCACCCTTCTACCCAGTGTCTCAAAAAACTTCTTTACGTCACTTCCTCTTAACATTTCTCCCGCCAGAAGAATATATCTTAAATGTTCAAAACATGTAGGACTATCAATTACGTTCATTAAACCTCTAAATACTGACGGAACCATATGCATCAATGTAATCTTATTTTTTTCTATCCATTTGTACATTCTGTTGGAGTCTAAAATAATGTCTCTACTCTCTGGTATGCACAATGTGCCGCCTGAGCAAAGCGGTACGAATATATCTCTTAAAGATGCATCAAAGGATGGTGTCGTAAATTGGCTTGTCCGAAAGCTATCATCTATTGCTAGTTCTTTTATTTCCCAATCAATAAAATGCTTTAAACTCCTATGTCTTCCCAAAATCCCCTTTGGCTTTCCCGTTGAACCAGATGTAAAATATATATAACAATGCTTAGCAGCTATCTCCATTTCATACAAATTCTCAGGTAATAACATATCCTCAATAAAACAAATATTAAGATTGGAATAGTTACTATAATTTTTTGCAGATAAATCCAGTACGAGGACGTTAATCTTCCTCCCTATGGACTTAAAAATGTCATTAAGCTTGTCAAGCATTGTTGTTTCTGTCACAACCCAATTCGATTCAACTTCTTCAATCATGATTTTTATCCTGTTTTCAGGGAACCCTGGATCAAGAGGTACAAAAATACCTCCAGCCTTGATTATGCCAAGTATGGTGTAAACAAGCTCTGGTTTTCTTTCCATGAATACTAAGATATTTTTAAATTGAGCTATTTTATCATTAAAAAAATACGCAATGCTGTTTGAATTAGATTCAAGCTCCGAGTAAGTAACATGTTTGTCACCATATTCAATAGCAGTTTTATTAGGCAGCTTTTTTGTAATACTATTTATCTGGGATTGTATGCTATTATGCACCATGGATATTTACTCCTTTATTTATCAAAATATATTATTTTCTTCAGTTTTTCGGGTGCTGCTTCTTTTATAAGAGCTCGTGCTAATACTTTTGTCGAATCGATTATTATTGCATTTCCTATTGTAGTTTCAGAAATAGCAAGTCCTATTTCTGTACATCCTAGTACAATTGCTTGTGCATTTTGACTTATTAAATAATTTATAGCATCTAAGAGGGTTTTTCTAGCCTGCTCTGTTACTGGATTTGCCTTAGCTTTAATCCCGTAATTGGGGTCGTATATTGAATTATGTATGATATTTTTCTGCATGAATTCATCAGGAACGATTACATTTAAGCCCTGCTTCTCCATACAAGCTTTATATGCCCCTGTTTCATAAAGCCCCGTTGTTGTAAGAATTCCAACATTTTTAATATCCGAATAATTACTTTTTATGTGTTCAACAACCTCTTCAATCATATTAAATAGCTTAATCTTAGAATTTGCCTTTTTTAGTTCTTCAATTATTACATCAAAGATTTGTGGTGAGTGGGCTGTATTACACGAAATTCCTGCAATACTTGCACCCACCTGTTCTAATTTCAATATTATTTTTGAAATCTCATATGCTGGATTTATACTAACCTTTTTCAACAGATATTGCGTTCGGTCTCCTATATCTGCTGGAAATGACATATGGACAATTGGCAAGTGTTCCTGATCCCTGCTTGCTTCTGTTTGGTCAAGAATTTTAGCAACTAGGTCAATTCCAGCAAAAGGGCCAAGACCCCCTACAATACCAATAATTTTTTTATTTTCCATGTTTTGCTCCCTCTACCCTATAACTTTATAAAAACTCTTCATTGTCAAACTCATCTTCAAAGCCTGTCTCGCAATGCATTTTCTGACTTTCTTCATTAGAAATCATATTAATTTGAGAAATTTTCTTGTCTGGATTTTCAATTATATCTTCTATAATATTTTTTAAATGCACTGCCATTCTTTCAATGGTTTCTTTCTTATATAAGCTTATAGGATATTCTAGCTTAAAGAAAATTTTGTCCTTTTCTTCAAATGCTACAAGGTATAAATCAAATTTTACTATTTCTTTTTCTGATTTATAAGGAATGAATTTCAAATCACTAATTTCTATGGATGGAAAATCTATATTCTGTAAAAGGAATGCAACATCAAACAAAGGATTTCTGTTGCTATCTCTTTTAATTTTTAGCTTTTCAACCAATTGTTCAAATTGATAATCTTGGCTCTCAAAAGCTTTTATAGTATTATCCTTAACCTCCATTAAAAACTCACGGTATGTCTTACTTCCCAAAGGTTGATTCCTCATTGCAAGGGTATTGATAAACATCCCGATTATTTCATCCAGATCCGCATGACGCCGACCTGACACTGGAGAACCGATGATTATATCTTCTTGCTTGCTATACTTTGATAAAAGTATGTTATATGCAGAAAGTAATACCATATAAACTGTTGTCTCTGTTTCTAGTGAAAACTTGTGTAGCTTTTGTGACATTTCTTCATCAATTTCAAAGTCTATGGCATCACCCTTAAAGCTCATTTTCTCAGGTCTTTCAAAATCCAATGGCATATTCAAAGCAGGTATTTCACCTTCAAAAGCATTGAGCCAATAATCCTCCTGATTTTTGAATGTCTCTGAGTGCTGCAAATCATTTTGCCATACTGAATAATCTCTATATTGTATTTTTAGTAAAGGGAGATTTTCACCTTCGTACAGCTTTATAAATTCCTTAATTAGGATTGCTGTAGATATTCCATCCCCAACAATATGATGCATGTCACAATGCAATATATATCTTTTTTGTCCTAAGCTTATCAAACAAACCCGCAGCAACGGTGCTTGATTTAAGTCAAATGGTATAATAAATTCTCTTACAATAGCTTTAACATTTTCCTCGTCCGCTTCTTTATATTCAATTGAAAATTGTATATTCTCATGTATCCTCTGTACAATTTCGCCTTCTATTACATCAAAGCTTGTCCTAAAAGATTCATGCCTTTCTATTAACTTCATGAAACTACTCTCAAGCTTAGTAAAATCCAACTCACCTTCAACATTTACAATAGTTGGCATGTTATACCCAATACTTGACGGTTCCATTTTGTGAAGTATATATAATCTCTTTTGTGCTGCAGATGCAGGATAATACTCCCTTTTCTCTACAGGCTTTATTGATAAATATGTGTTCTTGTCTGTACTCTTTATTTTTTCTGCTAGGTCTTTTAGTGTTTGCGCACTGAAGATATCTTTTAATTGTAGCTCTATGTTTAATATCTTATGTATCTTGGTTGCAAGAGCCATTGCTTTAAGAGAATGACCGCCAAGAGCAAAGAAATTATCATTTATGCCGACCTTTTCTATCCCCAATATTTCCTGCCACAAGGAAACAAGCTTTTCTTCAATATCATTACTTGGCGGCTCATATCCATTCCCCAAGCTACCATTTACATCAGGCTTTGGCAGTGCCTTTCTGTCTACTTTTCCATTAGCGGAAAGTGGCAGTCTTTCTAATTGGACAAAATGCGTAGGAACCATGTAATCTGGAAGCCATTTCTTAATATGCACGTTCAATTCAGACTCGCTTATTTTCCTATCTGCTGAAATATATGCACATAGATATTTGGTGTTATCCTTTTCATCTAATGCAAGAACTACAGCATCTCTCACTTCGCTATACCCTAAAATGCAGCTTTCTATCTCTCCAAGTTCTATCCTGAACCCTCTAATTTTGACCTGACTATCAACTCTGCCTAAAAATTCGATATTTCCATCTTCAAGCCATCTTGCTAAATCACCGCTTCTATATATTCTTTCTTTTGGAGAATAAGGGTTTTGGATAAATCTTTCTTTTGTTAGTTCAGATTTACCTATATAACATCTTGCCAGTCCATCCCCACCAATATATAGTTCTCCTGCTACTCCTACAGGAACAAGCTTCATATTTTTGTCCAGTATGTATATCTTGGTATTATCTATGGGCTTTCCTATGGGAATCGTACTATTCCCTTTTATGTCCCCACAATTATAATAGGTTACATCTATGGTAGCTTCGGTAGGTCCATATAAATTATACAAGCTTGCACCGTTAATCTTTATGAGCCTATTGAATTCAGAAACCTGTGAAAGTGATAAAGCTTCTCCGCTGGCAAATACGCTTTTTAAACTCTTAAGACTATTTGCTCTATTCATCCCTTCAGTGTATTCAAGAAAGGCACTAAGCATTGAAGGTACAAAATGCATAGTCGTAACATTGTTTTCTTTGATTGCCTCAATAATCTTACCTGGTTCTTTCTCCTCCCCAGGATTTAATAGGCATACTGTGCCTCCAGTTATAGACCACCAGAATATTTCCCACACAGATACATCAAAAGTATACGGGGTCTTGTGAAGAATAATATCGTACATACCTATGGGATAATTTTTCTGCATCCAATTTATTCTGTTCACCAAGGAACGGTGTTCAATTACTACTCCTTTAGGATTACCAGTAGAGCCTGAAGTATATATTACGTATGCCATATCCTTTGATGTGTTGATGTATGGAAGCTCAAGTGAACCTTCACAATCTATACCTTCGCTTTTCAGAGCAAGCATTTCAATATTAAGCGTACGATTTATATACTTTTCCTGTGTAAGCAGTATTTTTGTACTACTATCCTTTAGCATGTACTCAATTCTTTCGTCAGGATAATCAGGAGAAATCGGCATATAAGCTCCTCCTGCCTTGAGTATTCCAAATATCCCAACTAGCATCTCAAATGACCTTTCAACCATTATCCCTACTATACATTCTCGGGTTACTCCCTTATCCCTAAGCTGCATTGCAAGCTTCGCAGCTCTGTTATTTAGCTGTTGGTATGTCATAGCTTCCCAGTTAAAGATAACAGCAGCTTTATCTGGTGTTTTTTCAACCTGCTCTTCAAATAGCTGATGAATTGTTTTGTGAGAAGGATATTCTTGCAAAGTATTATTGAAGTTATATAATACTTCATTTTTCTCTTCATCAGTCATCAAGTCTATATCTTCAACAAATATGTCTGGCTGCTTGGAAACCTCCAACAAAACCTCCCTCAAATGCTCTGAAATTTTCCTTATATTTGAATCGCTGAAAACTCCTTTATTATATTTATATTTTATTTCAATCTTTTTTCCCGATGTTATATTTACAGTCAAGTCATAATTTGTTTGTTCAAATGCCTTTACGTCCGTAACCTTGAAACCCGACGAACTCTTATCTCCTTGAACTGCTTTTTCAACTGGATAATTCTCAAATACGAGCACATGGTCTATCAAATCCTGTTTTTGAACTGTACACGCCTGTATCTCTGCTAAACTGCAATAATGATATTGAGTCGCACTTAATGACTTCTCCTGACATTCTTTTAACAATTCTGTGAAACGCTGCATTTTTTTAGTTTGTATTCGTACAGGTATCGTATTAATGAAAAGTCCAACCA
>JBAVGO010000170.1:0-16915 GCA_049684915.1 Lutisporaceae bacterium
ATGATTAGTTATCAAAGTTCCATATAATAGCGACTAAACATGTAAAATTAACGAATTATGACATATTTGCTCATACAAAACTAATGTATTAATCGCAATATTGAATTGACATAGTATATATGTAATCTTATAATTGTTATATAAACAATTTGCGACTTATGATTTCACATAATATTACAGGCATTTATTTATTAGTCTCGGGAAAAATAAAGTTGTAAATTGCAAGTAATAGTTTATAATACATTTTATGTTTACATAGATATAGGAGTGATAGTTGATGAAAGAATTACTGTTTGATCACTTTCAGGATAGCGTAGATGAGCTTTTGATCAGGCACAAAAGTATCTTAGATGTGCTTACTAAGTTTCAAGAGTCTCAAACTCGCGTAAATAGAGCAGTTGTTAAAGCTGTTACCACCTGTGGATGTATCGAAATTCATTCAAAGAAGCAGAACTTTTCAGGTGAAATATCCATACAAGAGCTTAAAAGCTTCTTAGACACTCATCTAAAGGGTGGTCTTTGTGAAAATTGCAGAGACGTGATTGAGAAGGAATTAGGAAACAACATGTTTTATATGGCTGCACTATGTAATCTTCTTGACATAAGTATGTACGATGTACTGATTAAAGAAGATGAGAAGATTAAGACCTTAGGAGTTTTTAATATGACATAAAAATAGCCTTCACGCTAATTTCTTGCGTGAAGGCTATATATTTTAAATTGGTATTACTTATCTATAAATATCTTTCCGTATGAATCTGCTCAAATATCTTCTTTAAGCTATCTTTAATTGTTTTTGCTCTTACTTCCCCTATGCCCTCAACATCATCAAGCTGCTCTATTGAAGCACTTAATATGTTTTGAAACTTCTCAAAGCTAATTATCAAATTCTCAATTATGTTTATAGGCAACCTTGGTACCCTGCTCATCATCCTGAAGCCTCTTGGAAAAAGAGGTATATCAAGAGTTCCAACACTACTTCCCACCCCTATTGCTCTTACTATAGAAGGTAGCTCCAGAAGCTCATCGGAGGAAAGATTTCGAATAAGCTTTATTATATCTTTATAGTTTTTCCCTTCCTCTTGAGGCATGTAGTCTCTTATGAGAAGCATTTCTTCTTCTTTAACTCCTGCAACTAATTCTTCCAGCTGCATACTGACTAGTCTGCCCTCATTGCCCAGTTCATATATGTATCTGTCTACCTCACTGGCAATTCTTATTACAAATTCGCATTTTTGAGCAGCTGTAGCCACATCATGTACTGTAACCATATCCTCAAATTCTGCAACTCCCAGATTAGTAAAAGCTTTGTCCAATACAGACTTATATTTTGTCAGAGTTTGCAGAGCTTGATTTGCTTTAGACAAAATTATATTGCTGTCTTTTAGGATATATTTCATATATCCCTTATAAATAGTAATTATGTTCCTTCTTTGAGAAATCGAAACCACTAATTCGCCTGTTTGTCTTGCTACTCGTTCCGCTGTCCTGTGCCTGATTCCAGTCTCTGAGGAAGGTATAGAAGCATCAGGTATAAGCTGAGTATTTGCCGATAATATTTTCTTACCATCTCTGCTTAATATTATTGCTCCATCCATTTTTGCCAACTCATAAAGATAGGCAGGAGTACAATCACAGTTGATATGGAAGCCTCCATCTGCAATTGACATTATCTCTTCACTGTCCCCGATTATTATAAGTCCTCCAGTTTTTGCCTTCAAGACGTTTTCTAGACCTTCACGCAGCGACGTCCCTGGGGCAAGCATTTTAAGTGCACTAATAAGTATATCTTCTTTTAAACCGTCGCTTCTCATTTATTTCCCTCCCAAAGCTATATCTAGCATTTCATTTACATTCTCTACTCCAACCAATTTAATATTAAATTTATCATTTAAACCTGCCATATTGTTCTTAGGGATAATACAGGTTTTAAAGCCCATCTTTGTTGCTTCGTTTATTCTTTTCTCTATAAAATTAACTGCTCTTACTTCTCCACCAAGACCTACCTCACCAAGAATAATTGTACCTTCATCTATCTCTTTATTTCTAAAGCTTGATGCAATAGCCGCTACAATGCCTAAATCCGCAGCAGGCTCGGTAAGCTTTATTCCACCTACCACATTTATATATGCATCAGAGCTTCCCAGCTGCATACCTACTCTTTTCTCTAAAACTGCCATTAGTAGTATTGCTCTATTATAATCTACTCCTGCCGAATTTCTTCTAGGCACTCCAAAATTGGTGTAGCTTAGCAATGCCTGTACCTCCACCAGCATAGCTCTGGTTCCTTCAATTGCTGCTATAATGCAGCTGCCAGATACCCCCTTAAGCCTTCCGGTTAAAAGCATCTGAGAAGGATTTGATATCTCACGAAGTCCTATGTCAGACATCTCAAAAATACCAATTTCATTAGTAGAACCAAATCTGTTCTTTACTCCCCTTAGTATTCTATAGGATAAATGACTTTCACCTTCAAAGTAAAGTACAGTATCTACCATATGTTCCAGTACCCTAGGCCCAGCTATTGAACCATCCTTGGTCACATGCCCGACTAAAAAAACAGCAGTGTTTGTAGTTTTAGCCATTCTCATTAAGTTCAATGTAACCTCTCTTACTTGGCTGACACTACCGGGAGCCGATGTAAGGGCAGGGTTGTACATTGTCTGTATAGAATCAATTATTAATATACTAGGCTCAGCCTCTGTTATATTAATACTGATACTTTCCATATTGTTTTCTGCTAAAAGATATATATTAGGGGATTTAACTCCCATTCTTTCTGCTCTGATTTTTATCTGTGAAGCTGATTCTTCTCCAGAAACATAAAGTACCTTCATTCCCTTTTCAGCTAGATTCTCTGTCATTTGAAGCAGCAATGTCGACTTTCCTATACCAGGGTCTCCCCCAACCAGTACAAGAGAACCTCTTACCAAACCGCCTCCCAAAACTATATCCAACTCATTTAGATCTGTTCTTATTCTATTATCATTTGTTATCTCAATATCATTTAGAGATATAGGTTTAGGTATGTTTCCTTCATCTAATCTTATACCCGAAGTAATTCTTTGCTCCAGTTCTTCAACGAAGGTATTCCACTGGCTGCACTCAGGACATTTTCCCATCCATTTTGGTGATTCATAACCACATTCTCCGCATACAAACTTTGTCTTAGTTTTTGCCACAGTCATACCTCCCCTCTCAAAGATTCTATTCGTTATTCTTTGTAAAATGAGCATATTTAATCATAAATAATCCAATTTGTACAGTTTTTTTCAATTATATTATACTACATAATCTGACAGAAACACTAATTATATTTTCCTATGCATTATAAAAATCCTCTGCTGAACAGTTTACAGCAGAAGATTTTTAACAATCAAGCTATTCTCAAGCCAGTAGAATGATTAGCTCCATTGAATAATATCTAAATAGGCTTAAATACCAGTTCATCCTTTTCCGCATCAATTTCCACCTTACTACCCATTTTGACATTCCCTTTTAAAATTTCTTCAGACATTTGATCCTCTATAAGCTTTGTTATTGCACGTCGCATAGGTCTTGCTCCGTACTGTAGATCAAAGCCTTTTTTCATCAGCAGACCCTTTGCTTCATCTGTTATTGCAATTTCTATGTTTAACTCCTTAATACGTTTAACCATTGATTGCAGCATGATTTCAACTATTTGCTTTAAATTCTCTTCATCTAATTGATGGAATACTATAATATCGTCAATTCTGTTCAGAAACTCTGGTCTGAAGTCTCTTCTTAACTCCTCCATTATATTTTCCTTCATCTTTTCGTAAGCACTTTCTTTTTCGTCAGCTACAGAAGTGAACCCAAGTATCTTTTGTTTTCTTATTGTACTTGCACCTACATTGGAGGTCATTATAACAACTGTGTTTTTAAAGTCTACTGTTCTGCCTTTACCATCAGTCAATCTTCCATCTTCCATTATCTGAAGCAGAATGTTGAAAACGTCCGGATGAGCTTTTTCTATTTCATCTAGTAATACTACTGAGTATGGCTTTCTCCTCACCTTTTCTGTTAACTGACCACCTTCTTCGTAGCCCACATAACCCGGAGGAGAGCCAATAAGTCTTGAAACAGTATGCTTCTCCATATACTCTGACATATCAATTCTTATCATTGCTCCTTCATCTCCGAACAATGCTTCCGCTAAGGCCTTGGTGAGCTCTGTTTTGCCAACTCCGGTAGGTCCCAAGAAAATAAAAGAACCAACAGGTCTTCGCGGATCTTTAAGCCCTACCCTTGCTCTTTTTATAGCTTGTGCCACTGCATGTACAGCCTCTTCTTGCCCTATAACCCTTTCATGCAATATACTTTCTAAATTCAAAAGTTTTTGCGACTCTTCTTCTACCATCTTTGTAACAGGTATTCCTGTCCAGCTGGATACAATAGTGGCTACCTCCTCCTCACCCACTACACTATCTGTTGATTGTGACTTGCCCGACCAATTCCTCTTTTGTTCCTCAAGTTCCTTTTTGATTTCGTTTTCTCTATCTCTTAACTTTGCTGCTCTTTCATAATCCTGTAAGCTTATTGCTTCTGCCTTCTCTTTTTCTACAGACGACATTTGCTCCTCAAGCTTTTTCAAGTCAGGAGGTGCAGTAAAGGCCTTTATCCTTACTTTGGAAGCAGCCTCGTCAATCAAGTCAATTGCTTTATCTGGTAAGAAACGATCTGTAATATATCTGTCAGAATACTCCACAGCAGCCTTAAGTGCCTCATCAGTGATTTTCACCTTGTGATGAGCTTCATACTTATCTCTCAAACCCTCCAATATAAGCAAGGCTTCCTCTTTGCTTGGTTCTCCGACAATTACTGGCTGAAATCTCCTCTCTAAAGCAGCATCCTTTTCTATATGTTTTTTGTATTCGTCTATAGTTGTAGCACCTATTGCCTGTGCTTCTCCTCTTGCCAAGGCTGGCTTTAAAATATTTGAAGCATCAATCGCACCCTCTGCTGCTCCGGCACCTATAATAGTATGCATTTCATCTATAAAAAGTATTACATTCTTTGCCTCTCTGATTTCATTCATGGTATTTTTAAGTCTTTCTTCAAACTCACCTCTATACTTAGCACCTGCAACCATTGACGACACATCTAAGGTTACAACTCGTTTTCCTCTTAATATTTCAGGTATATTTCCTTCATAAATTTTTTGTGCCAAGCCCTCTGCTATAGCTGTCTTACCTACACCAGGATCACCTATAAGCACTGGATTATTTTTAGTTCGTCTGCTTAATATTTGGATTATTCTTTCAATTTCCTTTTCTCGACCTATAACTGGGTCTAGCTTACCATCCCTAGCCATGTCTGTAAGGTCTCTACCAAATTGATTTAAAGTAGGTGTATTTGTATTCTGAGACTGGGCTTTAGACTGTTTATTGGTTTTTGGCTCTTCGTTCATATGCTGCAAAATCTCCTGAGCTACATCTTCTAAGCTTAAGCCCATTGCCTTAAGCAACTGAGCTGCTATGCCATCACCTTCCCTTAAAAGTGCTAAAAGCAAGTGCTCTGTACCTATATAATTATGTCCTAGATTTAGGGCTTCACTTAAGCTATATTCAAGTACCGTCTTTGTTCTAGGAGTATAGCCTAGAATCTTAGAAGCCTTCTCTTGAGCCTTGCCTAGAAGCTCCTCAATATTGTTCCTTACTGCTTCTAAGGTGATACCTTTATTTTTAAGCACTTGTGCTGCTATTCCTTCACTTTCTCCTAAAAGTCCCAGTAATATATGTTCTGTACCGATATAATTGTGATTTAGCCTGATTGCCTCTTCTTGAGCTAATATCATGACCTTTTGTGCTTTCTCTGTAAATCTGTCAAAAATACCCATAACATTCTCCTTTCTTCCTTTACTAAGCTAGCTTCATTCTTATTTTCTCTGCTCTTATAATATCCCGTTCTACTGCATTTAATTCTGTAGTAGAGTTCTTCTGCAAGCTTGCGTTATTTGAATCTACCATTATCTCATTTAGCACCGAAACATGAATATCCTTTAACACTCCCAAATCCACTCCCAGCCTGATATCAGACAGAAGCTTCATACTCTCCGAAGCACTTATAACACGAGCATTGCTTATAATACCCCAGGATCTCCATATCTTATCCTCAAGCTGCAGTCTATTGTTTTTCATCAAACTGCTTCTTGATTCATTTTCTTTATCTATAATTTGTTTTGTAGTAGCTATAAGACTTTCCACAATCTCCTCTTCAGATCTTCCTAATGTAATCTGATTGGATATCTGAAACAAGTTGCCGATAAACTCAGTTCCCTCTCCATATAATCCCCTTATAGTAAGACCTATTTGTGAAACCGCATGTAAAATCTTACTTATATTGGAGGTAAGATTTAACCCTGGAAGGTGTACCATCATAGAAGCTCTAATGCCAGTCCCTACATTGGTTGGACAGCTTGTAAGATAGCCCAGTCTCTCATCATAAGCATATACCACCATGCTTTCCACCATGTCATCAATTCTATTTGCTTTTTCTAGTGCCTCTCTTACCTGCATACCTGGAAGTAAAGTTTGTATTCTAATATGATCCTCTTCATTAAGCATTATGCTTACCACTTCATCTCTATCAATTAGCACCGCTCCCTTAGAACCATGAGCAGCAAGATTAGGGCTTATTAAATGTCGTTCCACAAGTACATATCTTTCTACAGACCCTGTATCCTGCATATCATAAAATTTGTATCCATCAAAAACACCTTTTTTAGTTTCTTCATTGTAAATACTGTTAACTACCTTTGTGCCTGCTGCTTTATCAAGCATGGCTGGGAAAGGAGTATTATTTATGTTTCTGGCAAGTCGAATTCTACTGCTTAATATTATGTTGTTTTCTAACCCTCCGCCTTCTATCCAGTTCATTACGCTTCCCCCTGTTCCTTGCTGCTAAGCTCTTTAATTTGATCTCTTAATTCTGCTGCTCTTTCATATTCCTCACTACTTACTGCCGCATTCAGCTCTTGCTTAAGACTCTCAATTTTTCTTACCAGCTTTATTCGGTTGCCTGCATTATTTGGAATTTTTCCTGTATGATTTGTATTACCATGAAGCTTTTTAAAAAGTGGGTTCAGTCTATCCCCAAAAACCTTATAACAATGGCTGCATCCAAATCTGCCAGTCTCTCTAAATCTATTGTAGCTTAAGCCACATACATCACATTTAATATCCTTTTGTACATCAACCTTAATTGGTAGTACATTTCCTGATTTCATTAGACCTGTCAATATATCATTTATAGAAAAGGTAGTATTTATGCTTAAAGCATTATTTTCAACAGCACATTGTTCGCACAAATGCCTATCAGTTTTTTTCCCATTTTCTATCTTAGTAATATGAACTGTTGCTGGTCTATTCCCACATTCATCACATTGCATAATAAAAACCCCCTATTCATTAATTAAGGCTGCTACGACGGATGCTTTAAGAATCTCTGCCCTTACCCTATCTCTATAAGGCTTGCTAATTATGCTTAAGGTATTATCATCTACCGAAGTTTTAATAATATTCTTAATTCTTTGGTCGATTAGCTGTTTCCTAAATAATATCTCTAACAATTCAAAAGCTCCTTCTTTATTGACACTATTTCCAATTCTATCTGCAAGCATCTTTAGTAGATAATCATTTTCATCTATATCAATCTTCATAATCTTAATAAATCCGCCGCCACCTCTGTAAGATTCAATAACATAGCCTCTATCAGAGGAAAACCTAGTAGTTAACACATAATTAATCTGAGAAGGAGCACAGTTAAAATGATTTGCCATATCATTTCTCTGTATCTCTATAACACCCTTGCTTTCTTCCATTAGTTCATTAATAAATTTTTCTATTATATCACTTATTCTCAATATATCACCCCTCTCTGACTTTGACTTTCTTTGACCTTTAATTATATTATACAAAATTTGTAGAAATTTTCAAGTACGAATATATTATTAACATATATTTCTTTTATATTAAAATAAGAGAGCTATATATATAAGACCTCTCAATTTAAAATGAGAGGTCTTATATTTATCCTTTAGTATTACCCAGCTGTTGCAAATATTCACCTTTGGCATGAAGCTCCTCAGAGCTGACCCAGTGGTGAAAGGTTGATACAAATTCTCCATACAAGCTTATGTCATTTAAGTTATCCTCGTTTAGTCTATCTTCCATCTCATTGTGCTGTTTAGTTTTATGTCCCATAAATCATTCCCCCCAATTAAAGATATTTCTTCCGCACGATTATATAATAATTCTTCCCGTCGTGTCCGCCTTTTGTTGTGCATTCGAAATCATGTTTCTTCAGTACTGAGAAAATATTTTCCACTTTGTCTGATTCCTGCGAATTCATTGCTATCATTAATTCTTCATTTTCTTTCATGTCTTTTGCTGCAGTTACTACTTTTCTTACATCATTTATAGACAGGTAATCTCCCATTGATAATATTCTCTCAACCATTCGTGTTCCTCCTATATTGGGGAATTTATGACAGATAACCAAACCAAGTAAAATCAACTCCTCAGTTGAAAAATTCTTGCTATTGTTTGATTATCTTTCATTAGTTTATGACACATTGAAATAAATATGCCTGTAAATAAAAAAAGCTCCTATTGAAGTATTTTACATATGAGGAAGCTTTTTTTGAAATGCATTTAATGGAAAGTTTGTTTAAGGTAAATTAATACTTTCCTATGCATTAAAAAAATACGGCAAACACAATATTTGCCGTATTTTGTAAACTTTTTATTATTCTTTTTCTCTATCTGCATTTGCAGCATCAATAATTTTTTGTGCATATTGAGCCGGAACCTCTTCGTATCTTGAGAAGCTCATGCTAAAGCTTCCTCGAGCTTGAGTCATAGATCTTAAGTCAATGGCATACTTAAACATTTCTGCAAGAGGTGCTTCTGCTGTTACCTTTTGAAGTTTACCAACGGGCTCCATACCATGAATTCTTCCTCTCTTCTTGTTTAAGTCACCAATTATGTCTCCCATATACTCATCTGGCACAACAACTTCAACATGATATATAGGCTCTAATAATACAGACACTGCACTAACCATACCTTTCTTGAAGGCTTGAGCAGCTGCTACTTTAAATGGCATTTCTGCAGAATCTACAGGGTGGAAGGAGCCATCATACAAGCTGCATCTTACACTAACAACAGGGAATCCCGCTAAAACACCCTCTACCATGCACTCTCTCAATCCCTTTTCAACTGCAGGTATATATTGTCTAGGTACTGCACCGCCAACCACTTTGTCAACGAATTCAAAGTCTGTACTTCCATCAGTCACAGGCTCAAACTCTATCCAAACATGACCAAACTGACCATGTCCACCGGATTGCTTCTTATGCTTGCCTTCAGCCTTCGCTGATTTCTTTATGGTCTCTCTATATGGTATCTTAGGATCTGTTAAATTTACTTCAACTCCGAACTTGTTAGCAAGTCTTTTAGTTATTATCTCAAGATGCTGCTCACCCATTCCATGTATAAGGGTTTGGTGAGTTTCTACGTTTTTCTCAACCTTTAGAGTTGGATCTTCTTCTACTAACCTATGAAGTCCATTTCCTATCTTATCTTCATCGCCCTTAGTTTTCGGTTCAATAGCCATAGCTATTGAAGGAGCTGGGAATTCTATACTGTCAAATATTATAAGATTATTTACATCGCAAAGAGTATCTCCAGTATTTGTAAATTGAAGCTTTGCAATTGCAGCAATATCTCCTGCTACAAGTCTATCAACATGTATCTGTTTCTTTCCCCTAAGCAGGAATAAGTTGCTTAGCTTTTCCTTTTTTTCTTTATTTGCATTAAATACTTCCATATCAGGCGTCAAAACACCTGTAATAACCTTGAACATTGAAATCTTACCCACGAACGGATCAGCCACTGTTTTAAATACTTGTGCACTAAATGGTTCATTTGCATTAACCTTATTTATTACTTTCTGATTTGTTTTTAGGTTAGTTCCTGTCATCCCTGGCCTATCAGCAGGTGAAGGCATAAAGGACTTTATTGCATTCATTAGTGAGATTATACCAAGGTTCTTTGATGATGCACCACAGAGTACAGGAATTATATCTCCTCCTACAACTCCTTGTCTAAAGCCCTTCAGTATTTCTTCAGAAGTAAGTTCTTCTCCACCAAAATACTTCTCCATCAAGGTCTCATCTGTCTGGGCAACTGCTTCTATTATCATATCCCTGTATTCACCAATCTGGCTTTCAAAGCCTGCTGGTATATCTCCATCAATGCATTTATTGTTTTCTGATAATCTAGCTTTCATATCTATAAGGTCAATAACGCCTTTAAAGTTTGCTTCTTCACCTATTGGTATCATTATTGGCACAATATTATTTCCGAAAACTTCTCTTAACTGGTTTATAACCTTTGAGAAGTTAGAATTTTCTCTGTCCATCTTATTAATAAAGAAAATAGCAGGCATCTTAGCTTCACTTATAGAATCCCAAGCCTTTTCTACCCCTACTTCTACTCCGGATACGCTGTCTACAGTTATAACTGCTCCATCACTAACTTTTAAAGCTGCTACTACTTCGCCAATAAAATCGAAATATCCTGGAGTATCAATAACGTTTATTCTTACATCATTCATATCACATGGAGCGGTCGCTGCACTAATTGAAATCTTTCTTTTAACTTCCTCAGGGTCAAAGTCAGTTGTTGCTGTACCATCATCTACTTTACCGAATCTATCCAACACTCCAGTATTGAACAGCATAGCTTCTGCTATTGTAGTCTTGCCTGAACCACCGTGACCAATAAGAACAATGTTGCGCAGGTTTTCGGTTTTGTAATCTTTCATAGAAAATTCCCCCTTGCATTTTTTTGTTTATTGTTTTCAAATTTAGTAGATTTCAAACATTTTTATTTACCGCTGTATATTAATTTTAACTTTCCATGTTTTAAAAGTAAAGACTAAATTTCCAAATTGTTAACTTAATGTAAAAATTCAATTAATTCGACAATTTGTGATTTTATTCGTCGAATTTCTTATGCTTTGAGCAATTATTATTACACTTTTCTTGTGAAATGCTTACCTAGGTTGATAAATCGTTAAATTTAGGCACTATATGACGATAAGGCACAGGTGATTCTAAAACTATACTTGTATTAATATCTCCATAAGGCATTAAACGATCTATTAATAATTTCATACTGCTCATATCTTTAACTGCAGCCTTTATAAAATAGGAGGTGTTTCCTGTTACTCGATGGCAATCCAATACATCATCATCTTTTATAATAATTCTTTCAAATTCACTATTAGGCACCTTTAAAGAACTAAGTTGAATAAACAAAATTGTACCCCTATCAACTGCAGCTAGCGAAACTCTAATAGTAAATTCCTCAATAATCCCTTTCTCCTGCAATCGAAGTATACGTTCAGTTATGCTCGGTCTACTGAGTGCTATTTTTTTTGATAGTTCACTTATTGTTATACGTGAATTTTCTTGTAAAAGCTTAAGTAAATCAATATCCAATTCATCCATAGTATCTCCCCTTCCAAAATGCAATGATTTATATGATTTTTTATGCATAAATAATGTAATTTAACCATTTTTCCTTCATTACTTTATATAAATTAACTTCCATATATTATATCATTTAATTAGGATTATTAATATTAAGTTTTCTAAGTAAAAAGAGGGGGTAATTTTATGTTTTCAAAAGAAATAGTAAAGCGCCTAAGTCACTCATCATGGATAAGACTAATGTTTGAAGAAGGCACAAGACTTGCTGCAATATACGGAGCAGATAAAGTTTACGATTATAGTATCGGAAATCCTTATGCAGAACCTCCAGCAGAAGTTATAGCATCGCTTAAAAAACATATATTAAGTGATGAAAAAGGAATGCATAGATATATGAGCAATGCAGGCTATCCAGATGTTCGAGAAAAAATAGCTAAGACTTTGGAAAAAGATAGTAAAATCGAACTTTCAGCTGATAATATAGTTATGACTGTTGGGGCTGCAGGAGCACTAAATGTTGTGCTAAAATCCCTTCTTAACCCTTTAGAAGAAGTTATTGTTTTTGCTCCATATTTTGTTGAATATAATGCTTATGTAGAGAACCATGGTGGAAGAACAGTTATAGTAGCACCAGACCCTTCAACTTTTGAACCTAACTTAGAAGCCTTTGAAAAAAGTATTACTTCAAAAACAAAAGCTATGATAATCAATAATCCTAATAACCCAACTGGAGTTGTTTATAGTGAAGCAACTCTAAGAAAAATCGAAGAAATCATAACAAGAAAGCAAAAAGAATACAACAGCACAATATTTATTCTTTCAGATCAACCATATTGTGAAATCGTTTATGATAACATTAAAATTTCAAATATGCTTTCTGTTTTTAAAAATGCTATAATAATAAATTCATTTAGCAAGTCCTTAGGCCTTGCAGGCGAAAGAATAGGCTATATAGCTGCAAGCAGCAAAATTGAAAACATTGATACTCTTATGAAAGCATTTGCTTTCTGTAACCGTACTTTAGGATTTGTAAATGCTCCAGGATTGTTTCAAAAAGTTGTAGGAGACGCTATAAATGCTAAGGTTGACACCAGTGGCTATGAAAAAAGAAGAAACTTTCTATATGAAAATTTAACCAGATTGGGATTCCAATGTGTAAAACCTCAAGGAGCTTTCTATCTTTTCCCAAAAGCATTAATAGATGATGATGTGGAATTTGTAAAAAGAGCCATGAAATATAACTTACTGCTCGTTCCAGGGAGCGGCTTTGGATATCCGGGATATTTCAGAATATCTTATTGTGTAAAATTCGACATGATTGAGAACTCAATTCCTGCTTTTGAAAAATTCGTTGAAGAGTTTAAATAAGATATTTATTAAAAAAAGGCTTCTATTTGGAAGCCTTTTTTAAGTATTTGAAGGTAATTTAATGCTTTCGTTGAATAAATAAAGTAAAGATAACTTGTATATGCTGCGAAAATTATTTATCATTCACAAAAGCATTAGAACCATCTGTTTTTGTATAACAGTAATGTATTTTTCGCAACATATAAATCAAGGAAAGTGTTTTGCATATTTTGTACTCAATGTAAAATGTGCAAACATAATAGAAGGGGGTTACAATACAATGCAGTATAGAAAGTTTGGAAAGCTAGATTTTAATGTTTCATCCTTAGGCTTTGGATGTATGCGCTTGCCACTGCAAAACGACGGTGGAGAGGTCGATATGAAAAAAATCGATGAAGAACAAGCAATAGAAATGATAAGACATGCCATAGATAATGGAGTAAACTATGTAGATACTGCTTATCCTTATCACGGTGGAATGAGTGAAGTAGTAGTTGGTAAAGCCCTAAAAGATGGATATCGGGAAAAGGTAAAGCTAACTACCAAAATGCCAATTTGGATGGTTAAAACAATTGAGGACTGTGATAAATATCTTGATGAGCAGCTTCAAAGACTTGAAGTGGATTATGTGGATTTCTATCTGCTCCATGCGATGAACAAGGAAAGATGGAATACTGTAATGGAGTTAGGAATACTTGACTTCATAGATAAAGCGATAAAAGAGGGTAAAATTAAGCAAGTAGGCTTTTCATTCCATGAGGAGATAGATTTCTTCAGAGAAATTCTTGATTCTTATGATTGGGCGATGTGCCAGATACAGTTTAACTACATGGAGGATAGACGCTGGGAAGAGGAAATCAAATATGCTTCTTCTAAGAACATTGCTGTAGTAGTAATGGAACCACTTCTGGGCGGTAAGCTAGCAGGCAATCAACCGATTGATATAACGTCAGAACTTAGCATGGTAGATGCAAATAGAACTGCTGCTGAATGGGCATTAAGATGGGTACTTAACCATCCAGAGGTAACTCTCCTGCTTAGTGGTATGAGCAATATAGAACAAGTAAAGGAAAATCTTCAAATAATGGAGAAAGCTGTAGTAAATAACTTATCAATAGATGAGCTTAAGCTTATTGATAGAATTAGAGATATTTACGAAGCCAAAACAAGAGTCAAATGTACAGGTTGCAGCTATTGTGTACCATGTCCGCAGAACGTTATTATACCTAACATATTCAGTATGTATAACGAATCTGTCATTTATAACATAGACGAGCATTCCAAAGACTCCTACAAGAGAGTTGTAAAAGCAGAAAAGAGTGCTGCTCAATGTATAGAATGCGGTGTTTGTGAAACAAAATGTCCGCAGAAGCTTACTATAATAAAACACCTCAAGGAAGCCCATGAGTATTTAACTAGATAAACAAAAGCTGCTGGTTACCCAGCAGCTTTTTCTTATACCTCTATCTTTTCAAATAACCTTACCCCAACTGATTTTATCAATCCATATAGTACCGCATTAGCAAAACCGAATACCAATAGCACACCCCCAAAAGCCATCCAAACATTCAGCTTAAAGATCGCAGTTGGTGCAATTACAACCGCTGCTACTATCATTGAGATAATAATTGACACCACAACATTCATATTTTGCTTTACTGCCTTTTGCTCATTATCCCAGTAAAGCTTAGGATAATTCAAGTCTATCAAGATTCCTACAAAGGATGTAAAAAGCACCCCCAATAACCCAATAATTGTTATAAGAACTATTAGATAAAGCGGCATTGCAAAAATCACTGCTGCTGTAATGAGCATACTTAGTAAAGCACCTATACCCAATAATACTCCAGCCATTACCTTACCCATTATTTGCTCGGTATAGCTGACAGGTATATACTTGTTTATAAAAACATTTGTTCCTTCTCTTGATATAGCTGTAGAGGTTACTCCGTTTGTACCGCTTGCAAACAATATGGTTGCAAATACAATAACTAATATTAGCCCTTCATATGTCCCTGACTTTATAAGTGACTGCAATTCATAGATTGGGTTTACGCCCTCTGACTTTGTGAATAAGGGTATCAATAATATTACAGGCCATAGAAAATTCATCATAACACAATTAATAAAATATATTGGTGTCCTAAAAAGAAGTTTAAGCTCCTTTAAAGTATACGAACGTACAACTGAACTCTTTGCCACCGATTTATTAAACTGCTCACTAGTAAGCTTCTTTCCCTTCGATTTGCTATCTGATATTCCAATCAATCCTTTGAAATACATAGACTCACCCAAACTTAGGAATAAGGTTATAAAAAGGACGGATATTGCTATATATAGAAATATATTTGTTACGCCAATAAGGCTATCGCTGTTTACTAGTGCAAGAGTAAGAAACTTATTTGCCGGAAAAATACCGGTCATCATATTAATCAGTGAATTATCGCCATTTAACAGCATATTCTTTAGCTGTTCTGGATTTGATGCATTGCTAAATAAACTCTGCATCTTCATATTTACAAATACTGCAACAAACATACCCACTATTCCGCCAATAATTCTAAACTGGTCTTTGTTCTTGCTTATATTTGTAATTCTCATAAGTATCATGTTCAAGATCCCTGCATATACCAGGGGTATAATAGGTAAAGTCAAAAATGCTAAAGCAGCATATAAGTAATATACAATACCCGCCTTACTAACAAGGCCAAAGGTAACTAAGACAGGTGCCAATACTATAAGCTCGGTCAGATATTCATATATCAGGGTTACGCTAAACTTCGCAGCCATAATAGTTGACGGTCTTAAAGGCAGGGGCAGCAGGCTTTCAACATCCTTTGAAAAATAGAATACATTCATGATATAGAATATTCCAAAGAACAACACAATCATTCCTACTGATAAAAGCCCAGAACCCAAAATCAAACCCTCTTGTCCTATGGACTTAAATACTCCATAGGAACCCCATACCAATGCTGCAATTCCAGCCACTATTGGAATCATAGACACAGCAATTATTATCATTAAGACTGCATTCTTAAGCTTATTATTTATCTTGCCCTTTGACTTACCAGTAACAAAAGAGCTAAGTGAGTTTTTAAGAAGTATTTTTGTTAATGCAATATAATTATTCATTTTCTGTCATCTCCAGGAATATTTTTTCAAGAGAATCATTTGCTTTAAAGTGTTCTCTCATCTCATCCATAGTACCAAAAAACTGTAGTTTGCCCTTGTTTATAATAGCAACTCTATCACAAAGCTTTTCTGCCACTTCAAGGACATGCGTTGAAAAAAACACAGTTTTGCCGCTTTGTGCATGCTCCCTCATCATTTCCTTAAGTATAAAGGAAGACTTAGGATCCAGCCCTGTCATTGGCTCATCAAGAATCCAAACTGAAGGACTATGAACCAGTACTCCCATAATTACTATTTTTTGTCTCATACCATGAGAATAGCTTTGCATTTGATCAGAAAGTACGCTTTCCATCTCAAATCTCTCTGCCAGTTCTTTAATTCTTTGCTTTCTTATATCAACTTCTACATTGTAGATATCTGACATAAAATTCAGATATTCTATTCCTTTTAACCTCAAAAACATATCAGGGCTGTCTGGTACATATCCAAACAGTTTCTTAGCTTCCAAGGCATTTTCTCTAATATTAACTCCGTTTATAGCTATACTTCCACTATCCTGCTTAGAAACCCCGGTAATCATCTTTAAAGTTGTTGTCTTTCCAGCACCATTAGGTCCAATAAATCCAATTATTTCTCCGTCTGGAATTGTAATAGTAAGGTTGTCCACGGCCATTACAGTTCCATTATAGCTCTTACTTACATTTTTAATCTCAATCATGTTGTTCCCTCCAAAATTTATGATATTTTTATCCTGCTATCATTTATATAAATCGCACTTTTGATTACTTTGAAAATAATTAGTGCGAACATATAATATAACGTGTAAATCCGAAAAAAGATTCATGTCTTAACATATTTTTATATATTGATAAAATTATACTCCTAATTAATTTAGGTTGAAACCTATATTGG
>JBAVGO010000171.1:0-16441 GCA_049684915.1 Lutisporaceae bacterium
AAGTAAACCTTTGCCCCATATTTAATAAGCTCCTTCAAGTAGGTTTGAGAAGCCTGATATACTATATAATGATCAAATCTTCCAGGAAACAGAATTTTTATTTCTACACCACCCAGTGCCGCTACCTTTAGTGCATCCAACAGACTTTCTGTAGGTATAAAGTAGGGTGTGGTGATATATATTGACTTTTCTGCCATACTTATCATTTTTAGTGCACACTGCAATATGGATGGAACCTCTGAGTCAGGACCGCTGTGCACTAACTGCATTATCTTACCCTTATCCCCATTTATTTCAGGGCAATACTTATCAGCTTCATCAAGAAAAACCCGATTGCTCCCATTAGTTCGCTTTATATTCATGTAATCATTGAGAAATACAGCTTGCAAGCCAAGTACAAAGTCTCCCTTTACCATAATATGAGTATCTCTCCAAAAGCCCAGTTTGCCTTTTCCCAGATACTCATCACCAATATTCATACCTCCTAAGAACCCAACCTTGCCATCTATTATCGCAATTTTTCTATGGTTTCTATAGTTAATCTGAGTATTAAAAACTCTAAGGAGCGGTGCAAGAAAATATGAGTAGTGCACTACCTCTACTCCTGCTTCTCTAAGCTGCTGAATATAAGTATCCTTTAGCTTTATTGACCCTACTCTATCTATAATAAAAATTACCCGTACCCCTGTTCTTGCTTTATTAATAAGTATGTCTTTTATTTCATTCCCTATATTATCGTTTTTGACTATAAAGTATTCCAAATGAATATGATGTTCAGCCTTTAAAAGCTCCGTCTTCAAAGAAGCAAATTTTTTTTCTCCATTATTGTATATAAAAATTTCATTATTGGAAAAAATAGGTGAATCACTGTTGTTTGCAAGAAGCTCTAGTAATGGTTTAAAATCAGGTCGTTTGATTTTCTCAGTAAAACTATCTATAAGCTCCTTTGTATGCTCAGAAAAGCTATTATTTAGCTTATGTTTCTTCCAGTTTCTTCCGATGAATATATATAGTAATATTCCTAAAGGGGGAAATATAAGAAATACCAGGAACCACGCAATTGTTTTTTCTGGACTTCTTCTTTCCAGTATTATAACAGCAATAAGCAATATTGAATTTAAGAAAAACAGCCAATCAAGAAATATAAAAAAATTAAATCCCATATTGCACCCCCATTGAAATTTTTTGATTAAAATATAATAACATAGTTCAAGACATATAGTCATAAGGGTATTATACTATTTATATTTACATATTCAAACAACTAATAAGTGATTTAATTCGGATTTTTAAGTATAATCTAAATATATAAAAGAAAGTTCGCTTAAGGTAAATTTATACTTTCCTAATGCATTATAAGAAATTGATATAATATAGACTTTACTAGGGAGATGAAAATTATGACACAGTATGGAATCGTTTTGGGTGGCGGCGGTGCCAAGGGCAGCTATGAAATTGGTGTGTGGAAGGCTTTGCTTGAGCTTAATATCCCAATTCGTGCTGTGGTAGGCACATCAGTAGGTGCTATAAATGCTGCAATAATGGTACAGGGAGATTTTGATATTGCTTATAAGCTCTGGAACAACCTTGATATGGAAAGTGTGATAAACCTTGGGGATAACACCTTGCTTGATGGTAAGCAGCTAAATTTAAAAGATCTGATACTAACAGCCAGAAAAATCATAGAAAACAGAGGACTAGATATCACTCCACTACGGAATATGCTGCATCAATATATTGATGAATCAGTCATAAGATTGTCCTCTATTGATTTTGGTCTTGTAACCTTTTCACTATCTGATTTTAAATCTGTAGCAGTGTTTAAAGATGAGATACCCGATGGACTACTTATAGATTATCTCCTGGCAAGCTCATGTCTGCCAGGCTTCCGCACTCATGAAATAAAAAGCAAGAAATTTATGGATGGTGGAATTTATGATAATATACCTATTTCATTAATGATAAAAAAAGATATCAGAGATATTATAGTTGTTGATGTGTCAGGAATAGGACGTATAAAAAAGGTGAATCTCAAAGGCTTTAATGTCAAGTATATCAAAAACTCTGACCCATTATGCGGTACATTGCAGTTTGATGGTGATAAGTGCAAGGAAGGCATAACTATGGGTTATCTGGATGCCCTTAAAAGCTTTGGTGCTTACGAAGGAAAGAGATATTATATAGAAATTAACTCCGAAGAAAAGAATAAGCAAGCATATCCCTTGAGATTGGAGGAGTTGAATATCCTAGACTCGATGCTTGATTTGAAAGCTAACTCAGCTACCGCCAACAAGCTTATAAATTATCCACTGCTTAGAACTATCTATAAATATCTAAGCAGCAAGCTAAATTCTATGACAATTATTCAAGCGGCTGCAGAGATTACGGCAGAGGTTTTTAATATACAAAGACTTAAGGCATATACCTGGGATGAGCTAATTGAGGAAACAATGAAAGTTTATGATACTATTAAGTCAGAAAGCACCAAAACAAAAAATCCCAAAATGCTAGCTAACCTACTGCACAGCAAAAAAGTTGAGGATATTGAGCTTCTAGATCTCAAAGCCTTGGCAGTTTTTAACACAGATTTTCTGGATCAAGATATAAATTCAAAGCTGTATCGAAAGCTAATGGCTATATTTCTCCCTAAAGTTTGTATTGCAAATATATTCTTATCACTGATGGTATGGAGAAGGTCGAACCAAGCTAACAATACTACTTTTATTGAATAATGCTAATAACTACCGTTCCTTTATTTGTTTCTATATTATAACCTGTAATCATATTGCCCTCATAGTTTATATCTCCACTAGTGCTGTAAATGACGCTAGGCGTTCCAATTATTAGAAGCTCTCGTATATTAGGATAGCTTCTAATTGAATTCCCCAAAATCATATTTGCACATTCAGCAATCATATCCTTGGTATATTTTGATTCGGCAAGTTTATCTCTATAATCAATCAATATACGATGCAATAATAAGGCTGATATTTTATTATCCATGCTTATAGCAAAGCTTCCATTGAAAAGTCCTTTAATGCTTATAAAGGCAGTATAATTCTTCATACCAAAGCTGTTTGCATTAAAAGAAGTGATTTGTGCAACCTCTAGCTTATTTTGGAAATTCTCTTGTAAAAAATCTAAGGTAGTGTTTAGAATAGGCTCTGCAAAAGCCTCTGCACTAAGATCTTCAATCTTTTCTGCATCCAAAAGTGGTATTAGAAAACGCAGTTTAGTTCCCTTACCCTTTCTTGTATATATTTCCATTTTTCCGTTTATCTTTTCGACTTCCATCTTCACTGCTGAAAGTCCCATGCCTCTGCCTGAAACACTTGTAACTGTATCTTTTGTTGAGAAATTCTCTCTACATATCAGCTCAAGTAATTCCTTCTCATCTAGTGATAAGGCTTGCTCCGTATTATATAATTCATATTCTATTGCTTTATTTCTTATTTTATCAAAGTCAATCCCTGAGCCATCATCTTCAATAACTATTTCAGTATAATTATCTATAGTGCCTATATTACAGCTTATATTCCAAGTTTTATTATCTTGCTGCTCCAAGCTTGTATCAAGTGCTTCAAAGCCATGATCCACACTATTTCTAAATACATGGACTAATGACTTTATGAAGCCACCATACTTTTCACTATCGACAAAAACATCTTCACCCTCTATATCAAAGACATTGATATGTGTTTCTAAGCTTTCACCAAGCTTAACCGTATATTTCGGATAGGTACTTAACAAATCCTTCAAAGGCTTGAACCTAAGACTCCTAACCATGGGCAGTATTGTTCTATACTCAACTGGGGTACATATCTGCATTATTTCTCTTTCTATACCAGTAAGTCTCAGCATTTCTACCTGTACGGTTTCCCCTACAGAGAACAATTGGGTTCCCAGCTTGTCTTTGAGTATATCCATATCATTATCTAGAAAATCTATAATATCAAAGGAATAAACAAAAGCTCTTAGATCTTTTGGTGTAAAGCTGTTTATTGTACGCCCCACATAAGATAAAGCATTTTCCATAGAGTTTAGATTTTTTACCGAATCATACATATCAAACTGACTAAAGCTTCCCTTAAATGTATGAATATCTCTAAAAATATCTCCATACATTTCACTTACCGTTTTGTCACTATCTAAGATTTCATGAACTTTACTTCCATAGAAGTATTGAAATTCTTTCACGCAATCCATAAAATTGCCGAAATTTGCAGCAACATTAGCAACCATTCGTATGATTTTCTCATCTTCTTTTAACTTATCTTCAAGAAGTTTTTTCTCAGTAATATCAGTCAAAATTACCATTATAGCCTTTTCATCTGAACTATAAATATTATCAATAAGCTTGTACTCTAAATTTATAGCCTTTTCATCAAGCTTAATTTTTTCTGGCAGCATGGATAAATAAACATTAGTTTTTAACTTATCCCGACAACTAAAAACTTCTTTTAGAACTCGGTCTACAAATCCAGCCTCTTCTTTGTTATCAGAAAAAATTAGATGAGAAAACAACTTGTTTTCAATCTGCTCTCCAAATATTCTACTGCACTCCAAGCTATAATCCTTATGAATAAGGAAGTTCTTTCCAAAGGTCATAAGTCCTTGACCAACATTGTCAAGAAGGTTTCTTATAGCCATAGTTCTATTGTTTACTTTTTGCTCCAGTATCTTATTCCAAAGCTCCACTTCTATAAGCTTTTGTTGGATTTCTCCAATATTTTCATCTTGTGATATGCCGATTATATCCTTCATAATCCATACCCGCCTTCTACAATATATGCTAATTTTATACAATAAATTATAGCATATTATTGTATAAAATACTTTTTCTTCATCAAACCATATCAATTACTATGCCTATAGATACTTACTCAGAACAAGCCTTTCTTAATCTGCTTCTGCTAAAGAAAGCCATACTGCCTATAAGCCTAAATAATGCACACACCAGTAAAGCAATATAGATATTGCTTGCTTTTAACACCACATCACTTACCAATGGTCCAATAAAAAGAGTAACATTAGTTAGTGTAGCATGAACTGCAACGTACATTATTCTATTTTTCTGTGGTGATACCTCTAAGAGGAAATTCAATAAAACAGTAAATGTACCCGCTGTGAAGAACCCCATTATAAGTCCGGACAGGGTCAATACATACAGATTTCGTGACATTACATACAGTATAGGTGTTGCAGCCATACCCATAGTAGCAAAGGTAGCCGCTAAGCTGTTTCCCTTCTTAGTGATTAATCTGCTCCAAAAATTAAAGCTAAGAAACATAACTACACCCGATGTAACACTTAGTATCGTAATCCATGTTTCATCAGCCTTTAAGTTATCAATCTGATATATACTAAATAAAGACCAGCCCATTTGCCAGCCAAAGTGAAAGAGCAACGAGCAAGCAAGAAAGCCTAAATAAGCCTTGTTACTAAATACCTCTTTGATAGATTGTTTAAAATTAATGCAGCTTTCTTCATTTATTGAGGTTTCTTTCAACTTATTTAAGGTGAATATTTCAAACAAGCCCACCACAAAAGCCAATACGAAAAATATCTGATAAGCAATGACAGCCTTTTCGTTTGTTGTACCAAAAAGCTTTAATATTTGTGCTAGCAAAATCAAGGATATAAAGCTAGCAAAGGTTGTATATTTGTTTTTTGATGTAATAGCCTTGGCTCTTTTATTCTCATCAAATACATCTGCTGTAAAGCTTTGAAGTGCAGTAGTAGATACAGACTCTGGGAAGCTCATAAGTGCTGTAATTATTACAAAAGTAATTGGTTGTAAAGCCAACGGTAAAAATGGAACAAAAGCATATAAAAGTATGATAAATCTGCTTAGTAAAAATATATTTGAAAGCACTTTCTTTTTACTGACTGCTTTACACATGTATAAAATTCCAGGGATTATTGCAAATAGTGCAATTAACCCAGGAAGAGAATTATAAAGTGAGACATGAGTTTCTCCGCCGCCCAATCTATAAAGAAACTTTTGAGCGAAGGGTTTGTACAAATTTGTAACTAAAGTAAATAGAATTCCATTAACTATATAAAAATACATGTTCTGACTATAAACATCCTTATAGGCTTTAGCTCGTGCCATTCTAAAAAAATTTAACATTAACTTAACCCCCACTATAACTAAAAAACTTTTACATTATTTGAATCAAGATATACTTCGACTCTCTAAATATTTTAAACTAAGCAACCTCAACAGTCAATAATGCTTAACTCCTATCATATATGATGCAATAAATATATATAATTTATATTCATCGCATTTTTTCCATATATTAGATATAATATAGTTATAAACTTTCATGACTATCTAATTTTTTTAACAAAATAGTTGTATGATTAAAAATAGATTGTTAAAATGATATTAGTAATTAAATGATAAAAGAGGAGGGGTTGCTTTGAAAGTAAAAATGTCACAATATCTTTTGAAAGAGAAAACTACTCTAAAGAAACTGGTAGAAATCCTGTCAAGCAAGTACAAATATGTCTCAATTTTAGGCTGCGACACTACTGGTAAAAACTATACCGTTTCCAAAAGCACTATAGCAGTTAACGACTCCACTTGGTCTGAAAGAGGCTTTGTACTTAGAGCCTACAATGGTATAAACTATAGTGAATTCTCATTTAATGAGCTTCCAGCGGAAAAGCTAGAGGAGTTTGCAGCATATCTGTTACAGCAGTTAGACAGCTATAAAAGCAGCTTGTCAGGATCCGAATTTGAAAACTACCCTATAGTTGAAGAAGAAAGCATAAAAGCTGATTTCATCGGTGAGGTTGAGCTCCTGCCAGAGAACGTATCTTCGGAAACAATAATTAATAAGCTTACCACATTAAGGGATATGGGTCTTAGCTATTCAACTTCAATATTTGACTATAGAGTTAGGTTTAATATCATACATTTATCAAAGATGTTTATATCTACCAAAAAAGAGCTTGAACAATCATATATCTGGAGCGAAGCTTCTCTCTTCTCACTTTCAAGAAATAATCAAAACAACAAATACTATTTCAAAACCTTCTCTGGTCTTAAGGGTGTTGAGATAATTGATGAAATGCATCCTTTCATCAAAGAAGTAGCTTTAGAAAGTGAAAAACTATTAAGTGCTGTAACTATAGCACCAGGTACATATGATGTAATATGCAGTCCTGAAATAACAGGTCTCATCGCTCATGAAGCCTTCGGACATGGTGTAGAAATGGATATGTTTGTAAAAGGCAGAGCTAAGGCCGTGGAGTATATTGACAAGCCTGTAGCTTCTAAGCTTGTAACCATGCACGAGGGTGCTAAATCAGCCTGCCAAGTTTCTTCATACCTTTTTGATGATGAAGGAATATTAGGTACAGATACTATTGTTATAGATAAAGGAATACTAAAAACCGGAATATCCGATCTTCTCTCAGCACTTAGACTGGGTACTACACCTACAGGCAATGGAAAAAGAGAATCCTATGAAAGAAAAGCCTATGCCCGTATGACCAACACAGTTATTTCAAAAGGTAATGATAAACTTGAGGATATGATGGCTTCCATATCACAGGGCTATATGCTAGTTGCTGCGCAAAGTGGTATGGAAGATCCAAAGAACTGGGGTATTCAATGCATGCTTCTAAAGGGCGTAGAAATAAAAGATGGCAAGCTTACTGATAAAATTATCTCTCCAATAATAATGACAGGCTATGTACCCGAGCTGCTTTCTAATATCTCAATGATTTCTGATGACATGGAGCTTAGTGGATCAGGAATGTGCGGCAAGGGTTACAAGGAGTTTGTAAAGAACGCTGCAGGCGGTCCATATATCAAGACAAAAGCGAGGTTGGGATAATGTTGGATAGAATAATTAATATATTGAAAGCAAACAAAGAAATTAGTGATTGGAAAATAGTACAAACCATAACAGAAGCCAAAGAGCTTTTCTTAATAAAGAAATCTATTGATATGCCAAGGTCTAAGAACATTGATAACATAGAAATAACCGTATATAAAGACTTTGAAGAAAATGGCAATAAATATAGGGGCTCATCTATTGTAACCATCCCTCCCACTATGACCGACGAGGAAATATCAACATCCATAAAGGATGCAGCTTTTGCCGCTTCCTTTGTTAAAAATGAGTATTATCCTTTACCTTCTCAGTCACAGCATGAGCTTAATGTAGTAGAAAGTAAATTTGATACTGCTTCCTTAGCAGATTGGATGTCTAAAATCAAAGACGCTTTATATAAATATGATACAAACAAAAACGGTTATATAAACGCCACAGAAATTTTCTTAAATAAAAACAACACAAGTATTATTAACTCAAAGGGTATTAGCCTAAGCTTTAAAAGCTATAAGGGACACATAGAATTTACCACGAGCTGGAAGGAAGCTGGAGAAGAAATAGAGTTATTTCAGATGATTATGTTCTCTGACTTTGATTCAGAATATATATCCAAATCAGCTCAAGAAATGCTTGAAATGAGCAAGGAAAAAGCTGCAACAAGCCCTACTCCAAACTTAGGAAGCTTTGCAGTTATTTTGAAGGGCAACCCTGTAGCAGAGATTTTGAAGCATTATTACCTTCAATCAAATGCACAATATGTCTATCAGCACCTCTCTACTGCAAAGCTTAATGAAAGTATACAAGGAACAGATATAAAGGGTGACAAAATCAATATGGTTCTTGACCCTGCGGTAAATAACTCAGCAGCTTCTGAACCAGTTGACAACGATGGCTTTGAGTTGACTAAGCATAACATAATAAAGGATGGTGTACTGCAAAAATACTGGGGAACAACTCAGTACTGCCACTACTTGAACGTAGAACCCACAGGTAAAATCAGCAATATGATATTTGAAGGTGGCAGCAAGACTATTAGCGAAATGCGCTCCGAGCCATACCTTGAAATTGCTGCATTTTCAGACTTTCAGCTAAATCCAATGACTGGTGAGTTTGCAGGAGAAATTAGGCTCGGATGGTACTTTGATGGCACCAATAGGATTACTGTAAGCGGTGGCTCAATATCAGGACACCTAAATACACTACAGAACAATATGTACTTGTCAAAAGAACTCCAACAGTGCTTGACACAAGAATTGTTTATACCTATTAACTATAACGGTCCAAAGGCGATTATGCTATATAATGTATCAGTCGCAGGAAACTAAGACATTTAGAAGGGCAGTTCATTACGAACTGCCCTTTTTTCACTCATTTATTTCTATATTCTTCTGAAAGTGCTGATAGTCCTTCTCATACTTCCAATCTCCGCCCCATTGCCACCCCCTGCTTGTAAAGGCAGTATAGCACTCATCATCCTTTTGTATCATACCTTTTTTTACATCAGTTCTGTCTGTATATATTTTACCAGACGTTGGTACAATTTGATCCTTATATATATATGGGTTTTGAACTGGATTTATATCAATTGCTAATCCATAGCTGTGTTTAGATATTTTTCCAGGTTTACCTCCTACCTCTCTGTAGCAAAAGCCTGAGGTGTTGTTATCCTCCATGGATTTGCTGTCATCAGCTGCATACTCATCAATAAGCCTTATCTTCTCAATGGGAAACTTCTTCTCATATAGCTCCTTAAAAATTTCAGCTACCTCCTGTGCCACAGACGCATGTACAATCAGCTCGCCTTCATGCTGCTTATCATCAAAGCCCCAATATATAACCCTCACATAGCTTAAACTGTCTAGGCTTACGGGACTTCCCTGTTTCCATGATACTCCACTTACACGTTTCTCAATTTCTTCATCTATGGGAAGCACTTCAAAACTCTGGCTAAGTGTCTCTACAGTAGGTTTTTTCTCTGTCTCAGCTTGTTTAGCTGATGTAGTCTCTTGCTTGTATAAAAAAGCAGCTATAAGCAAAGCAATTAAGAAAACAACAAATATAAACCTTTTCACCTTAACACCTCCAGAAATAGCCACTCTTTTCTTTAATTGCAGTTTTTATAAATATAAATTGTTTAGTGGGATATATATATATTATCCTTGCTTGATTGCTTTTTTTAAAAGAGGAATAACCATCATTGCTAATATACTGCCTATTAATGCTGTAATAAGCTGCGGCCAAGAAAACGAAGCACTAATTATGGCTACTTGTTTTTCTTTGATTCCTGGTATTAGAGGTAAGGCAATTACTACAACGCCTAACCATAGGAAAAGAAGCTTGCCAATACTGGCTGCAATTAACCCAGTAGAAGAAATTACGATGCCCTTTGTACTCATATCTGCTACGGAATTATGGGCAATAAGCCATGCGATAGTTACAAATAAAACATTACCAATTGCTATGAATGGAATAATCTGAATAAATGCAGTCCCGATTCCTGCCAGAAATGCCAGCAAGGGTGACAGAATAGCAATAGTTATTCCTCCATATATACCTATTATAAATACTGATACGAGAAGAATAAGATTTACTATAGACCCTGTAACAAACTGTCCAAATGAACGAGTTAAGAACTGCACAACTATTAATAGTGCAAGCATTACTGCTGTTTGTGTGATATAAATGACTTTATTGTTTCTCATAAATAAACCTCCTAAAGATATTTTTCTATCAAATTTATTATACTACGTTTTTGAATATTATTCATTTAAATTAACAGTTAAAGGAATAAATGGAAAAAGTGCAGCCGTTTGACTGCACTTTTTTAAATATATCTTATAGCATATTCTTATCTACATATACTGTAAGCTTACCTAAGCTATTTACATAGCTGCCAAATTCATTGTCATACCATCCAAATATCTTTGCATGTGTTACTGGAATCTGAACATCCTTTGCATTTTTAACTCCAAATTCCTGTAATGTATTAGAATCTAGTTGAAGGAAGCCTGTTCTTGTATGAGTTTCATGTCCTTCTATTATACATGAAGCTCTATAACCTTGGAAATCTGATGATACATTTTGCTGCTCACTGAAAATCAAAAGATCCTTTTGTGCACCTTGTGCCGCTTTTCTATATATTTCATTTATGAATTCTCTATTTATAATTGGTTCTCCCGTTTGTGAAAGCTTTGTACGGAAGGTTATGTTGAGAGCTATCAAGGATACTGTGCAAGTCGGTACACGTACCGAGTCTGCCATAAAGCCGAAATTTTTAACCTGTGGAAGTACTTCCTCCAAAGCCTTTGCAGCACCTGTTGATGTTGGGATAATATTGTTCAACGCAGCACGGTTTTTTCTTAAATCCTTAGTACCTGCTCCAGGAACAGCATCTAGTATATCCTGATTGTTTGTTGCTGAGTGAACTGTAGACATAGAAGCTGTGACTATTTGCGCTGTCTCCTCTGTCTCTAGAAGCGGCTTCATCATATGTGCAAGACCTGTAGTAGTACAGCTTGCTGATGATAGCACATGATGCTTTGAAGGATCATAGTTCATATGATTAATTCCATAAACAAATAATCCACTATCCTCAGGCATTCTTAAGGATGAGTCCTTAATTTTAAATGGTGCACTTACAATTACCTTTTCCGCTCCGGCTTCTAGATGTCCTCTGGCACTTCCCTTCGGATTATCTGACGGAACAGTAGGGTCTAAAAATGCACCTGTACATTCAACTACTATTTTTACGCCTTCCTTTGCCCAATTTATATTCTTGGGATTTCTCTCACTTCTCATTACTTTTACAGGTACTCCATCAAACTCTAGTAGACCTTCAGCTTCGTTTATTACTTTAGCCTCACATTTTTTGCCTGTATAGCCATATAAAAATCTATCCAAGGAGCCATAGGTAGAATCATTTGTTAGAAAGTGTACTACATCTTTAAGGCTTTTTCCCACTTCTCTACCTGCATTTAGAACATAACCGTCGAAATGTCTTACCACAAGATGATTCCAAAAGGTTAGTTTTCCTATCCTTCCCATACCGTTTATACCAAGAAGATTTTTATTTTTAAGTGTAGAATTCATTTTAGCACTCCTTTATATTATAAATATCTACTATACATATCGCACTAAACATTCTACATTTATAAAATAGTGCGATGTGTTTTCCTTGATTTATATGTTGTGAAAAATCTTTTTTGCAACATATATATTGTAGCACATTGCCATTGTATTTCAAATATAGTATAGCTCATTAAAAGCAGTAAGCTACAATAAACACATATTGGCTTGAAGTTTTGCCATAATTCTATCTTTATTGACATTATACTGTCTTAGTCGGATACTCTCCTAGATAAATGTTACCCAGATTTCCGTCAATGGAAATTACTGCTCCAGTATTTAGTTTTACTCCATTTATCATACATTCTTTCTTATTTTCATCTACTTTAAGTGCTTTGCAGTTTACTATGCAAGCCTTTCCAAGCTTAGCTGCTGTCACTGCTGCATGGGAGGTAGCTCCGCCCTTGCCTGTTATCAATCCATCACATTGGAATATCATGGGTATATCATCGGGAACTGTATCTGGTCTGACCAATATAAATTTAGCATTAGGGTGCATATTATGTAAGCTGCGTATATCCTCCTGATCGAATACTAACAGACCGCTCATAGCTCCCCCATCGATACCAATACCTCTTCCAGCCAGCTTCAGCTTATCATTTGGCACATCAAACACTGATAAATTATCCTGTTTGTTTATGTTTTGATCTCTTGTCTGAAGTATATATAAGTCTTTTGGGTTCTCTGATTCAAAGGTAAACTCCAGCTCCTGATGATTGAAGCTGTATTCATTAATTAGCTTTGATGACAGCTCTATAAGTCTTTTATATATTTCTGGATGTGAGGACTGCAAGGACATAGTACAGTCATTGTAAGCCGAATTCCTTTGATGCTCGGTAACAGGCATAGTATGTACCAACCCTGCAACAATATCCTCTCCCTGACTGCACAAAGTGAAATCTCCATATAGATTTACCCCTGGTTTGTTTTGTTTAGGATCATGAGTAAATATTACTCCTGTACCGGAATTTAATGCTATATTTCCTAACACCATTTTTTGTACAATCACTGCTGTTCCCCATTCACTGGCAATTTGCAAATGCTCTCTATAGGATTTTGCCCTATGGGAGGACCATGAATCAATTACACTTATAATTGCTTGCTTTAATTGCTTGTAGGGATCGTTTTCTATATGAATATTGTATCGCTTAAGTACATTTTTATATGCTAAGGCAATTTTCTTCATCTGTTCAGGGGTAAACTGTACCTTTTGTTCCACATTATATTTCTTCTTATAATCTATTATCACGCTATCAAAAATATCACGTTTTATTCCGCAGGACATACCCCAGCTTTGTATAAATCTTCTATAGCAGTCCCACGATGTCCAGCCGAAGTTTAAACGATGGCTTAAAGCCTCTACTATCTCATCATTTAAGCCTACATTTAGGAAGGTGCTCATGGCTCCGGGCATGGATATTGCTGTGCCTGATCTTACAGAAAACATAAGGGGATTATCAGGATCTCCAAAGCTCAGCCCTGTAAGCTTCTCAATTTCGTGTATCTGAGACAATATAAGATTATCCAGCTCCATATCCATAGAAGGATGATTCATTATTGTATCCTTATGTCTAAAAAGCTCTGTAGTAAGCACAAAGCCTGACGGTATTGGGAAGCCAAATGAGTTCAGCTTTTTCAGATAATATGCTTTAGCTCCCAGGAACACCTGATTATCTATCTCCACAGTTGGCTTATATAAAGGACTGATAATCATATCTGGATTATAGGTCATCATATTGTTTATATAATCGCTGGTGTGATTGTCCACCAAGCTTCTTAAACTGTTTATTATGTTAGACACAAAGTTGTCCAGCTGTTGTATCAAGAATGCAGAAGACAGAACCTCTCTATAAAAGTTCTCCGATACCTTCAAGTATTGCTCCTTAAGCTCATCTTCTTCAAGGCTTCCGTCATTAAGCTGATTTACAACAACCTTAAGTGCCTGGTCATATACACGAAGAAAATACTCGTTTATTATTTCTTTTATGTCATTAGTCATAAACTGAAAAATATTAATATATTGATACAAGGAAAAGCTAGGTGAAGTCAAGCTGTACTTTAGCATCAAAAAGTTTGAGTTAAACCCTTGATTCTCTATACCATCCAGCTCTAAGCCTTCTTGGAAAAACTCCAGTATCTCATACATATCTCTTAGAGTTCTTGCTGTTACATAATCAAAGCTTATACTGTCTACCAAGCTTTCCATAAGGTTGGATGCAACCTTTTCCAGTCTAAACATAAGCCCCAGAGCTTCAAACTTAGGCTCTAAGTATTGTCCATACATTGATGGGATACCCACAGCTATATGTCTCTTATAGTAGATATTTTCCAAAGCCTCGCTATTGTTGGGATCAAGTATAATTTTCTTAAGATAATGCATCAGCTTGAAGACTTCCTTAAGTGAAGCTCTTACATCGCTGCTATCTAAAAGCTGACTCAAATTTTGTATATCCTTATTGTTAAAGAACCTGTAGCTTTTCAATATAGCTATTATATTACCTGACTCTAGAGAATACTTCTCCAATAGCAGATTATATAGCTGAATTATCATTGACAGTCTCTTTTTATCTCTATCGTTGTCAATGCTGATTTTTGTCAAAGCTGCATCAATATCTTCCTCTTCCAGCTCAAGTAGCTCTTCTGGGGCAAGCCCCTTCGTGTGGCAAAGCTCCCTTGTTATGCTGTGGACATCAACAAACCATTCTCCCTCAAGATCTATAACTTCATAAACATCCTTTGGCACTATTTGCATAAGAGGCTCGATATTTCCATCATACCAAAACTGTAATATTTTTTTAGTAAGCCCTACATGAGTATTGTTGCTTTCTGTATGTACCTGTTTTCTTAAGAAATGTATGAGACGATCCTTTCTATAGGACAGCTCATCCATCATTGTAGTAACCTCTCTAAGCTTACCTTCTGCACCAATTTCCTTGAAATAAACAGGGAAATTTCTTGTCAACTGCTTTATTTGCTTATACACAGGTGCTATGTTTGAATTTAATAGCTTGGTAACATCTCTTTGAAACAAATCCGTATCTGATATAAATATGCCGCCAAGCTTAAGGTTTACTATCAAAGCAGAAAGCAGCTCCTTTAACGTTGAAGGAGAATACTCAATAAGCTCCAGCCAAATTCTTATATTCTTAATATGATTGGTATTAACTTGTATTTGCCAATCATTACTGATAGATATCTCGCCTGGATGCACAAACCCAAAATTTATAAGCTTATTTACAAAGAAGGAAATAGTGCTCTGGTCTTTTGTATCAATTACCCCCCTACCAAGAGTAAGGATGCAATCAAGAACCGTTGTGATGTGCTGCGATTGTAGTTCTACAAACAGGCTTATTATATTTTCCAGGAAATTATTAATCTCGGTCTGATCCAATTCCTTTAGTACATCTCTTAAGATTCTATTCAAATCATAAAGAAGATGATTGGTTAGCTGTGACATCGCAGGCACATGCAGAAGATAAAAGATGTAATATATCTTCTCTAAGGAACTATCCAACTGCTCTGTATATCTTCTAAAATAGTTTGCGATATCGTTAAAAAACATGACCTCTGTTAAGTCTTTCCATGTTTCCGAAGCATTTATCTGACTACTAAGCCCCTCAAAGAATGGTTCTCCCAGCTGCTTCAGCTTCTCTCTGTTTTCTTCCTTGAACAAATTCCTTCTATCTTTAAACCAGCTATCCACCTTTGAGGTTTTCTGCCAATAAACTATACAATTCTCTAGTAAATTTTTGGTTATTCCAAATACTTCCTCTTTAAATTCATCCAGCTCAGCGATTTTGTCTAAGTATGCCTTAAAATAACCTGAGTTTTTTACATAAAGCTCTTCATTGTGCTTGATGTCTTCTTTTATTATAAAAAGGGATTTATGAATAATAGCTTTTGGATAATTACCCAGCTTTGCCAATCTGTCAATAAACTTCATAAAGGTAGTTATAAGCTGTTCTCTTAGCTTCTCCTTAAGTTCCTTATGCATTAGATTGTAGAATACATCAACTAAAACCTTAAGCGCTGCTTCTGCTTTTTCACAAGAGTTATAAAGCCATAAATCAGCCAGACAGATATTATGAAGATTATCAATAACATAATCATAGTTTACATAAGGATGATTATACTCCATGATGAATTCTTCTGTTCTTTTATGAATTCCCCAGTAGGACTTTGATAGCTCTAAGAACCAAATATGCTCTTCCGGGAGAATAATTGTTTTATATCGAGTTTGGGCTAAATTTACTTCCAAAGCCTTAGAATTGAACTGATTCTGCATTGCTACTTTCCCCCGATTCATTTTTCATAATATAATTATAGCATACCTATTACTTCCACTTTAACACTGGCATACTGTTACTTTTAATAATTTTTGTTAAGCACTTGAAAACTATGTAAGTATTATTGATAATTAATATATAATAATAAATGTATTAACAATATATATAGGATGGACT
>JBAVGO010000172.1:0-60460 GCA_049684915.1 Lutisporaceae bacterium
CTCTTATGGAGTCAGAAATTTTGAGAGATTTAGATCTAGAATACTTCACATGATGGCCAGTTAAAATAAAACTCCCGCTAGTTTTTATACTAGCGAGAATCCATTATTTCTTATTTTGTCGGGTTACCCCAACTATTGACATAGAGCCGCTTTTGTTGTATGATTTATGCTTCTTGAACTTCCTTTAAAAGGTTTTTAAATATCGTATTTACAGGAAGTATTTCTTTTATCTTATATACATACTCCCCAGAGAAAATTAAAGCTTTGTTGAAATCACCTGTTCTACATGCGTTGACCAGAGCATCCATTATGCAGAAGCTATGAGAACAGCGCTTTAAACAGTCTATGCACTGACCTATTCTGACATGGTTATCAGCCTCTATTAGGTTAAAGAAATGATTCCTGAGGCCCTGTCCGGGTAATCCTACGGGACTTTTAACATGAATCACATCCTCCTTAGTAGCTTTTACATAAAGCTGCTTCATTTCATCAGAGGCATTTGATTCCTCGCTTGCAGCGAAGCGGGTACCCATTTGTACACCATTGGCTCCCAATCTTATGATTTCAGCAATATCCTTTCCGTCTATAACACCGCCAGCACCTATAATTGGAATATTTACTGATTTTACTACTTCGGGCAATACATCTCTCATAGATCTATCAGTTCCTAAGTGCCCACCAGCTTCCTTGCCCTCTACGATAACAGCTGCTGCTCCTAGCTTCTCAGCCATGATTGCAAGCTTTGCAGAGGAAACAATAGGTACTATAGGTGTTCCAGACTCCTTGCCCCAGGCAAACATATCCCTAGAGAAACCTGCACCAGATACTACCAAGTCTATTCCTTCCTTTATAGCTGCTTTGACCAAATCAGCAAACTCTTTGACTGCGAACAATACGTTTACACCTATTACTCCATTGGTCAGCTCTCTTGCCTTACGGATTTCTGCAATTAGCTCATCAACCTTCATACCTGTTCCAGCAATTATGCCTATACCGCCTTCGTTAGCTACTGCTGCTGCTAACGGGGCAGTGGATATTTTTACAGCCATACCGCCTTGAATTATAGGTATTGGCACTACTAGATTTCCTATTCTTAGTTCTTGTAGCTTCATATATATTCTCCTTAAATTTAGTATCAGGTACTATGTGTAAGTATTATTATATCATTTCAGTAGTTTCCAAACAATACATATCTAGCTATTTTTCATATAATTATATAAAAATACTTATTTATTTTATGCAGTGATGAATAAAGCATACTATATATGTTTTAATATAAGTATATTTATGCTATTATATAAATAGATATTATATATATTTGATTAGATAATAATGAAATGTGGAGTGAGTTTATTTTGGGGAGTAAAAGGGTTAAAGGAAACACAAGAATAATAACAGATTTTTTGAAAATGTATTGGCTGAAATATGTAGTAGGCTGTATTTTTTTGCTTTTAAGTGCTTATGTTCAGGCATTTAATCCTAAACTACTAGGTATTATAATTGATTTACTTGATTCATCGACCATAGATAGTCAGTTTGTAATATATAATTTGGTACTGCTTATAGTGGTTGCATTTTTGGCATTTGTTACACGCTATATATGGAGATATTTTATAATAGGAAATGCAAGAAATCTGGAATGCTATTTGAGACAAAGGCTGTTCAAGCATTTTCAAAGCTTACCGGTACAGTTCTATAACAACAAGAAAACAGGAGATTTAATGGCTTATGCTATAAATGATATTTCTGCGGTCAGAATGTCTTTTGGACCAGCTCTTGCTATGACAGTAAATGGAGTATGTTTAAGTGCTATATCTATAATTTCCATGGTTAGGTCTGTAAACCTCTCTTTAACATTAGTGTCCTTGCTGCCTATACCCATAATAGTTATAGCGATGTTCAAAATAGGCAGTCTTGTACAGTTGCGTTTTAAAGCGGTTCAAGAAAACTTTGCAGCTATTTCAGACAGAGTGCAAGAAAATATATCAGGTATAAGGGTAATAAAGTCCTATGTACAGGAACAGCAAGAGGTACAAAATTTTGATGTGCTAAACGAAAGAATAAAGAAGTCAAATATCAAAATGGTGCGAGTATCATCATTTCTTTCACCAATGATTCAAGTATGTTTCGGTGTTAGTTTTATGATAAATTTAATATATGGAAGCAGTTTAGTACGTAGTGGAGTTATATCCTTAGGCGATTTTGTAGCTTTTAATGGATATTTAACAATGATAATGATGCCAATTATATCCATAGGAAGAGTTATAAATCTGACTCAAAAAGGCATAGCTTCATATAAAAGACTTAAAGTAATTTTTCAGGAAGAAACAGATATTACAGATGAACAAGCTGATAAATCTTTAAAGACCATAGCCGAAGATATTGAAATAAAAGCTTTGAGCTTCAAATACCCTAACTGTGAGGAATATGCTTTGCATAATATTGATATTACGCTTACGCAGGGAAAAACCTTAGGCATCATAGGCAAGACGGGCAGTGGTAAGACCACCTTGGTAAACCTTTTGTTGAGACTATACAAGCTTGAAGAAGGGAGTATACAAGTTGGTGGGAGAAAAATTGAGGAATATCCTTTAGAGGTTCTTCGTAAATGCATCGGTTATGTTCCTCAGGACAATTTTCTTTTTTCAGCAAATATAAAAGAAAATATAAGCTTTTTTGAGGACATATATACTGATGAAGAAATCGAAAATGCAACTAAATTAAGCTGCGTATATGATAACATAAAAGCCTTTCCTAAAGATTTTGATACTGTAATCGGAGATCGTGGGGTAAACTTATCCGGGGGACAAAAACAAAGAATATCCATAGCCAGAGCTATAATCAAGGAGCCTCGGCTACTTATACTAGATGACGCTTTGTCAGCTGTTGATACCAAGACTGAAGAAGAAATAATAAATAATTTTATAGATATATTGAAGGATAAAATGGGAATTATCATAGCACATCGTATATCAGCAGTTAAACATGCAGATGAAATAGTTGTTCTGGAGCATGGACAGATAATTGAAAGAGGCAAACATGAGGAGCTGCTTGCCAAAATGGGTTCTTATTATGGAATTTATCAAGAACAGTTTAAAGAGGAAACGAGAAGGAGGATGGGAGATGAAGCAAAATAGCATTGTACGACTTCTAAAATTTATAGTTCCATACCTCCATATAATCATAGCGGCAGCAATTTGTGTACTGTTGGTAAATGCAGCACAGCTGATTAAGCCATATATATTAAAAATAGTTATAGATGACTTCTTGATTAGCGGTAAACTAGAGTCAGGACTGTACTCTATTAAATTTATGGGTGTATTTTATATGGTGGCTATAGTGGTGGGAGCGGGCTTGACGTTTGGTCAAGTAAACCTCATGAACTATGCAGGACAGCAGATTATTAGCAAGCTTCGTAAGCAAGTATTTACACATATACAATATTTACCTTTATCTTTCTTGGATAAATTCTCTCCAGGTCGGTTGATAACAAGGGCTACCAATGACGTAGAAGCTCTAAACGAGGTTTTTACAGACATATTGATAAATCTGTTTAGAGATTTTTTCCTGTTAGTAGGTATTGTGTTTATTATGTTTCGTATGAATGTAGCTTTGGCAGCTATAAGCTTTGTAGCAGTTCCTTTAATTTTCTTTGTCACCAATTTTTTTAAGAAGAAAATAAAAGAAAACTTCAAGACTATGAAAAGCTTGATAGGACGCATCAATGGTTTTTTTGCAGAAAACATATCGGGTATGAAGCTAGTGCAGATTTTTAATAGTGAGCTGGAGAAGCAAAAGGAATTTAAGGAGCTAAACGACAAATATTTTAAATCCACAATGTTTCAAGTGCAAATGAACAGCTTGCTGCGACCTATTATTGAGATATTACAGACCTTGACTGTGGCAATATTAGTCTGGTATGGAATGGGTAAAATCATGGGAGGAGCTCTTGAGCTAGGCGTGCTCTATGCATTTACTACCTATATAAAGCAGTTTTTTGAGCCAATCAATGATTTAGCAGAGAACTATAATACAATTCAATCAGCTATAGTTTCTGCTGACCGTATATTTGAGTTATTGGATCAGCATGACATTTTGGAGGATTTGGATACAGGTATAGAGGTTAAAAGACTAAAGGGTGAGATTGAGTTTAAGAATGTGTGGTTTGCCTATAATGAGGATGAATGGATATTAAAGGATGTAAGTTTTGTGATAGTAGCAGGTGAGACAGCAGCCTTTGTAGGGGCTACTGGGGCTGGCAAAACTACCATAATAAGTCTTATCTCGAGATTTTATAAAATCCAGAATGGACAGATATTGATAGATGGTATCGATATTAATGATTATAGACTAGCCGATTTGAGGAGAAATGTATCAGTAGTATTGCAGGATGTATTCCTTTTCTCAGGAGATATAAAGAAGAATATAACACTAAATGATTCAATAGATGAAGAACAAATTGATGAGGCATTGAAGCTTTCTTGTGCTCAGCAGTTTATTGATGAGCTTCCAGAGGGTATGAACGAGCCTGTAAGAGAGAGGGGCAGTACCTTCTCGGCGGGACAAAGGCAGCTTCTGTCCTTCGCAAGAGCTATAGCTCATAACCCTACGATATTGGTATTGGATGAAGCTACTGCCAATATTGACACAAATACAGAGCTTTTGATACAGCAGTCTATAGAGAATATTTCAGCTAATCGTACAACCTTAGTAATAGCTCACAGATTATCGACTATAAGAAATGCTGATAAGATAATAATTCTTAATAAGGGTGCAATAGTTGAAGTAGGCAGCCATGATTATTTGCTGCAAACGGGCGGCTACTATAAGGAGCTGTATGAGGCTCAATATGCATAAAACTTAAGGCTGGCCATTGTGCCAGCCTTTTTGTATATTACCATTGTCATAGAGACTTGGTAACTATAAGACTCCGTGCTTTACAGAGGGTGCTATATAAGAGCTACAAATAAAAAGTTTATAAGCTGATGACGATTCATTGCATAGTTTGGGGGTTACCCTGTATATAATATATATGGAAATGTAAATGCTAATATAATGGAATACTTTGAACATACAGAGTAAATAGTGCAACCGGTCAACCTATTCTAAGAAGTGGTTGACTTTTTATTCCACTTATATAGTTATATTTTATCAGAAAGGAAGTTATCAGCTTGTCACATAGTCATGCTAGCCAAATATTAAGTTTTTATAAAAGTTTATCAGAAGAAAAAAGAATTATATTTTTGTATAGATATTTTTCATTATGTATCACATCAACAGCATACTTTATAAGTAGCACTAATCATTCAATAGAAAATAGGTTCTTAATAATAGCGTGTATTATAATAGCTTCTATAATATTAAACTATCTATATCTATTAAATTATAAATCTGAGTTTGCCATCAAGGTACTTGTTTTTATTGAAACAATTGGGAATTCTATACTGCTAATACCCTCTGGTGGATTAGAAAGTCCTTATGTATTGCTTGCGTTGAATACAATTATAATAACTTCATTAATCCTTAGTCAGATTTATTGCTGGATTACCTTATTTATATACTTAAGCTGTTCTACTTTTTTAGCCTATCTACTTTTTAATAATGGGAATATAAGCTTTAGTAATTTATTATACTCAGAGTCTTATCTTATAGTTAGTTCAATATTGATGATAATTGCAATACGGCTGTTATCAAGATATATAAAATGTATACAAGGTGAAAGAAAGAAGCTTATGGAGATAAATTCGCAGTTAGTTGAAGCCAATAATAATGTAAAAGAATCTATAAAGCATATAATGGAGCTGTATCAAGCAGTACATTTATTTTCTAACACCAGAAACAAAACTGAATTGATTGAGTTGATACTAGAAAATACAAAAAAAATTATAGAAACAGATATGATTGTATTTTTCAGCTATGAAAAACAGCAGATTGTTAGCACAGTATTTGATAATGAATATCATAGAATGCCTGTAGCATTAAAAGATAATGTGATAGAGATATGGGATAGTATAGTAGATGAAAACTCAGCTATTGAGCTTATAGTTGAGGATAGTTGTTATCTTGTTATAAGTGTAAAATCTAGCTACATGACCTATGGTGTTTTAGGTTTAGAGCTAAGTCCAAATCAAAAGAGATTTATTCAAATAGAGAAGATGGATCAGATTAAGTTCTTTGCTGACTTAAGCTCTATTGTTCTAGAAAAGTTTGAACTAGAGAAGGTTAACAACAAGCTACTTATAACAGAAGAGCAGAATAGAATAGCCAATGAGATACACGATAGTGTTTTACAAAGACTTTTCAGTACTTCTTTTGCAATATATGGACTTATGAAAAAGTTAAATAAAGCAAACATAAAGGATGCAGATGCAGACCTTGCTATAATAAGAGAATCCATAGATCATGCTATGAAGGAGCTTCGTACAACAATATATGGACTTAGCTGGAAGAAAGATGGCTCAGATAATTTTTTAGATGACATAGCCAATTATGTATATAATATAAAAGTTATGAATAATATAGATATAAACCTAAACATAATAGGTAATAGTGAGTTTATAACTTATATTTGTAAAAAAGTAATTTACAGGATTATATGCGAAGGCATTGGAAATGCAGTGCGACACGGAAAGGCAACACATATTGAGATAACACTGAATATAAAAGATGATGCAACACAGCTTAGAATAGTAGATGATGGCATAGGTTTTAATTTTGAATCAGTAAGTAAATCTAAGCAAGTAGGTCTAGGAATCAAGAATATTTCTACTTTGGTTGAGTCTTTGAAGGGTCAGGTAGACTTTCAAAGCAAGTTATGTGAAGGAACAGCGATAAAGTTAACAATTCCTAACCATGTAAATGATAATATGGAGGATCAGGTTGTATGAAGGTACTGGTAGTGGATGATCACCCAATGGTAAGAAAAGGACTTCTATCAATATTGTCCCTAGAAGACAATGTTGATGAAATTAAAGAAGCATCTGATACTGTAGAGGTAATAAAAGTGCTTGATAAATACAATCCAGATATAATTATTGTAGACCTGAAGCTAGGTAAAGATAATGGTCTGGATCTAGTTAGTCTGGTTAGACAAAAAAATAAAGCTATTAAATGTATAGTTTTAACCTCTTCCTCTAAAAAAGATGATTTTTTTAGAGCACAAGAGCTTGAGGTAGATGCATATATATTAAAGGATGCTTTTCCAGAGGATATTCTCTATGCCTTTCATGTTGTTGCACGAGGGAAGAAGTATTTTGATCCTGCTATGCTAGAAAATGGCAAATCACAAGAGAAGGAATTGGATGGCTTGACTCCACGGGAGGTAGAGGTGCTTACCGAGCTTGGAAAGGGATGTAGCAATTTAAAGATTGCAGAAAGTTTATATATATCAGAGAATACTGTAAAAAAACATATAAGCAGCATACTTGGCAAGTTAGGGCTGGAGCATAGAGTTGAAGCAGTTGTTTATCTTAATAACTATTTAATTTGAGTCAAAGGGATGGTCGTAGTTGAGAAGAAGAATTAAAAGAATTCATATAAGTGAAGTTATTATATTAATAGCCTCTATAATTGTAATGAATTTTATAGGGGTAAGCTATGCCTATTGGACAGAAAGCTCAAACATTAATGTGAATTTAAGTACGTCTATGGGTAATATAGATCCGCAGTTTTGTAGTAAATATATACTTGAACCAATAAAAGGGAACGGAGAATTATCAGTTAGTTTTGAGGATGAATACACTATGATAATTGAGGGCGTAGTAGAACCTGATTATAAAGCTTTTATACATTATTGTGTGGTAAACAAAGGAAGTATACCAGTAAAGTATGATAACCAAAAGGATAATATAAAAGATGGTATTAACGTTATTATTAATCAAGAGTCGGGAATACTGGAGCCTGGTGAAAATTTCTACAGTGAAACTGGAAACTCTAAGCTTGATATTAATGCACTTAATAAAGGTAATTACAGGTTCGATATTAAGCTGCCCTTTAGGCAATGGATAAAGGATTAAGTCAACAGCAAAGTAAATTATGCTTTAATCAAAATTAGAATGGAGAGAACGTAATGAGATATAAAGCAATAATAATTATTATTAGTATAAGTGCTGCATTTGTTTTTATGACTGGCGGATATGGTTTTTGGCAAAAAGAACTGGTTATAAAAGCCCACATTGATGTTGTTGCACCTCCTGTGGAGCAAGAAGTAATTGCAAAGGATGAAATTACTGCGGGTACAGTTATAGAAGGGGAAACTCTGGAGGGTGTAAAAGATACAAGTACAGAGGAAGCGGAAAATGTAATTGTTATAAGTGGCAGCGTTGAGAATACAGATTCAAAAGAGCTTTCTAAATAGAGGATACTAGAGAAGAAGTGTGTTTAAATGGGGGACAATAATGCTTAAGAGATATTATTTGCCAACAAGGCCATTAAAGTCTATGAACTTATTATTGATAGGCTTGTTATTTTGCGTTTATGCATTGGAAAACTCAGCGATTGCTTCGGCATTAGACAGTCAGATATTTAATTTCTTAGTAAAGCCTTTGATATGGATGGGGATTGCTTTAATTGTTTATATGCTTCCCAATATACGTCCTCAGGCTAATACAAGACAAAAACAATCAATAAACCTATGGGCATTTAATTTTGCTGTCATATTTATAGTAGTATCTATAATGATAGGTATATTTGATGGGCTAGGAAAAAGCCCCTACAACCATACCCTAAGGGGCGTTTTAATGAATATGCTTCTTGTAGGCTCAATGCTAGTAGGCAAGGAGTTTGTGAGAAGCTGGCTGGTAAGCAATCTTACTAAGTATGAGAACTATATAGTATTTGCCTTAGTAGCATTTATTATGACATTTATTGGCTTTTCTATAAATAGATTTGCTGAACTAAAGGGATATGAGGATACTGTGAAGTTTATCGCACAGTATTTTGCTCCAGAATTTTCACATAACCTGTTGGCAGTCTATTTAGCTTATTTAGGAGGACCATTGCCTGCAATTATATATATGGGTGTTTTACAAGCTTTTCACTGGTTTTCACCAGTGCTACCGAACCTACAATGGATTACAACAGCAGTAGTAGGTATTATGTGCCCCGTTTTTTTTCTAACTGCAATACAAAGTATTTTTTTAAAAGAGGCAAAGCTGATTAAGAAAAGGGATAAAGCTCAGGAAAGTGTTTTCAGCTGGATTTTGACAAGCCTTTTTTCCATAGGCGTTATCTGGTTTGTGGTAGGGGTTTTCCCTATATATCCTTCTGTAATTGCAACAGGCAGCATGGAGCCTATGATTAAGCCTGGTGATGTGATATTAGTAAGGAAGGTGGAGGATATAAAAGAGGTGCAGATAGGAGATGTTATTCAGTTTAGAAGAGATAACATTTTAATATCCCATAGAGTACTAGAAATCAAAGAGGATGATAAAAAGGGAATCAGCTATCGTACAAAGGGTGATAATAACAGTGGAGCTGATACAGAACTAGTTATACCAGAGGATATTAAAGGGAAAATAATAAGCGTAGTTCCTAAGATAGGCTGGCCAACACTATTGATTAAGAGTAGACAGGATGTTCCATTAGAAAAAGTAGAGTTCTAACAGTGAGGGGAACAGGAGCAAGAGCTACTGTATTTTTGTTACATAAGAAGGATTTTATATGGATATAATACAAAAGTAGTATACATATAACACATTTTAGTAATTGAGGATTATCACAAAATACCAGGGAATATTACCCATATGAAGGATGTAGCAGTTTATAGAACCTTTTATAATTATTTATGAAGGAGTCAACAAAGACTCAAAAATATATAAATAAAAAGGAGAGACTCAATAATGAAAAAAAGTAAATTTATCGCCCTGGTTTTAGTAGTATCAGTAATGTTAATGGGTGCTGGATATGCAGCATGGACAGAAACTCTAACTATTGAACACACTGTAGTAACAGGTAACGTAGATATTGATTTAGCTGATGGAACTATAAATGTATTTCAAGATGCTGTAACAGAAAATACAGATGGCTTGGTTCGTATTGCTACAGTAGTTGGTAGTGAGCAAGCAGCAACAGTAAATTTAACTAATCTTTATCCAAGTGCAAAGATAATTGCAACTATTCCTGTAACAAATAATGGCACAATACCAGTAGATTTCAAAGAAATATCAACAAATGGAATTCCAGATTGGTTAACAGTTACTTCTGTATGCCCAGCTTACTTAGCAGTTGATGCAGATGACAATATAGTAGTTACAATGACAGTTACTAATGCTGCACCAGAAAGTTCAAGTGCTACATTTACATTAACTCCAATTTATAGCCAATGGAATGCTCAATAAGAATATGTAAATATTGGCATACGATATATCTTTAAGCAGGATTTTTATCCTGCTTAAAGATTATATACCCATCATAATAGGAGGTGCCTAAATGAGAAAATCAAAGCTTATAGCACTTACTTTAGTTATAGCGATTATGTTAATGGGTGCTGGATATGCGGCATGGCAGGAAACCTTGACTATAGATAATACTGTATCAACTGGCTTATTGAATATTGAATTTATAGAAGGTAGTGTCCAATGTCCAAATATTTTACACCCATATGCAGCTACCTTTGATAATATGATAGCAGAACCAGATTATCATTCTTATGTGTATTTTGATCAAGATGAGAGAAATGATAAAGTTACACTATCGATTGATAAGCTTTATCCAGGTGCTACCTTCATGTATGAGCTGCTTGCTAAAAATGTAGGTTCTATTCCAGCAACCTTAGATAGTGTAAAGGTAGATTTAAGTGAAACAAATAATGAGTTTGATGAAACAATGTTAGTTTTTGGATGTATATTGCATAAAAGACCTGACAGAATATTAGCAGTAAACGTAGCACCGATGCTTTGCGGAGTTAAGTTAAGTGAGCTTGAAGCATATTTGAATGTAGCAATTAATGACTGGGATATTGAAGTTGGAGATTATATAGTATTTGATCTTCCAAGTGAAGAAGAAGTGCCAGGTTTTATAGCTAAGCTTACAGAAAGTCTTCCGGGCTATAATCCTGAGACATCGAATTGCTTGTTCTTCCATATGCCTATTACAGCAGGAAATTCTCTGCAAAGTGAATTTTTACCACAGCAGAAATTCAGCATACAGTTTAACTTTAAGCAGTTTAATCAATAACATTAAATTATTATTTTATAAAATAAGTAGAATAAATAAATTCTACTTATTTTTATATGCTTGTATTAGCTAGCGTAAATTGTCGTTATTTTGAGAATATAGCTGTCGACATAATATCAAGATATTAAGGAGGAAATAAATTACTTTAGTTGAATTATTAAGGATGTGTGTCAGGGGGGGAAATAAATGAAAAAGAGTGTAAGCAAAAGACTAAAGATAGCTTTGTTTGCAATTGTATTGATTATAGCTATCATATCTGCATCCTTGCTTTTTATGACAGTAAAGAATCCGGAAATTAAAGCAAACAAGATAGCTCTGCTAAACTATAGCAATAAAACCAGTGCAGAATTTAATGTGCTTCTGAAGCCAAATCCATTATATGATAGTGCAAGTCTGGGAGAAGATATGTTGTATATGACTTCCTTTGTGGATAAAGTAAAGACTAATTTTCAATATGAATTTATTGCAGATAAACCTACTGATATTAAAGGAGAATATGAAGTTTTAGCTGTTGTTGAGGGGTATACAATCGAGAAGGAGAAGGTTAAGATAATATGGAAGAAGAAATTTATCCTACTACCTAAAACGTTTTTTAAATTCAGAGATACAAAAGCTCTGATTGCAAAGGAAATTGTTTTTTCACTAGATGAGTATAATCTCTTTGTAAATCAGATAAACGAAGCAGCAAAAATTAATATACCTGCAAAGATGTCAGTGGTTATGAATGTAAATATGAAAGTAACTTACGGCAGTCAGGTAATAGAAAAAAAGTTTGCTCCAGCTATCACAGTACCTCTAAATACCAATTATTTTGATATAGTAAAAAGTGGTATAGAAGAAAAGACAGAAGTAATGGAGGAGACAAAGCTAATTACTCTGCCAGTGAATCAAAAGCTTGTAATAATCTATAGCGTAATTTTAGGTATCTCAGTTCTTGCACTTTTATACTTAATAATATTTGTTAAAGGTGATGCTCATGTTGATGTATTGAAAAAACAGCTTAATAAAATATTTAAAGTCCATGGCAACAGATTTGTAGCTATTAACAGTGAAATAGGGACTTCCTTTGATATGAATTATCAAGTGAAATCAATTGATGACTTAGTAAGAATAGCAGATGAATTGGGTAAGCCTATTTTGTATAAATACAGCTCGGATTCAAAGGAAATAACTAAGTTCTATATACATGATGATAAAGCTATGTATTCTTATAATTTATTGGCTTCTTTAGCCGATAATGATGTTGAAGTTAATTTCACGGAGTTTCCCTTTGCCAAAGACCAGAGCCTAACTTAACAGTCAGACTCTGGTCTATTTTTATGTGCAACCAGCATTACTTACTTGATCATCGCCTTCTTCTCTATTATTTTTAAAATAATAACATTTTTTATAAAAATTTAATAAAAACCAAACAAAATATGTTAAAATCAGATTTGGGAATAAAAGATATATAGAGTCAAGCTTGATTTAATGAAAATATATAGCAATTTATACAAAACTTTTATTTACAACATACGAGAGAAGGTTATACAAAAATGGATTTTAATAACGTAATTTTTGCATTTGGTTTAACATTAGTAGCTGGATTGTCAACAGGAATTGGCAGCATACTTGCCTTTTTTACAAAACGAACTAATACCAAATTACTTTCAATAGCTCTTGGATTTTCAGCAGGAGTAATGATATATGTATCTATGGTTGAATTGTTCTCAGAAGCAAAGCTCACATTAATAAAGACTTTAGGGATTACAGGAGGTTCGTGGGCTACTGTTGGTGCATTCTTCGGAGGTATTTTTTTAATAGCAATTATAGATAGATTTGTTCCGACCATTGAGAATCCTCATGAATTGCGGAAGGTTGAGGATATAAACAATATAGAATCAAGGTCAATGTGTGACAACAGTAAGCTTATGCGTTTAGGATTATTTACTGCTCTTGCCATAGCTATACATAATTTTCCTGAAGGACTTGCTACAATTACTTCTGCAATTAATAATCCTTCACTTGGAGTCGCAATAGCATTTGCTATTGCAATACATAATATTCCTGAAGGAATTGCAGTTTCTATACCAATTTATTTTGCTACAGGCGATAAGAAAAAAGCGTTTAAGCTGTCCTTTCTTTCGGGTTTATCTGAACCTGTAGGAGCATTAGTAGGGTATTTGTTTCTATTAAGATACAATAATGATATTATACTTGGAGTATTATTAGCTGCTGTGGCAGGGATTATGATATATATTTCACTGGATGAGCTTTTACCCACAGCAAGAGAGTATGGAGAAGCACATCTTTCAATTTATGGCTTAATAGCAGGGATGCTGGTAATGGCAGTGAGTCTGCTGCTATTTATTTGATATTAACTATTTATGAAAGTTAATGGACCTCTGAACAGGGTACTGCTCATTAAATTTGTTAACTCATCTGCGGAAATCTTCATGCCTGACTCAAGCCAATATACTATGATTCCAACATTCGCTGACACGATATATTCAATCAGATAATCACCATGTTCTTCTGGCTTATTATCAGTTTTTAAATTATCTAAAAACTTGGTTTTTGCAATATTTTTTAGCTTTTTTAAAAATGAAGGAGAACCATTTGCCCCTAGAAATGCCTTGAAATACTTGCTTCTTTCCCTAATGTATTCTAAATTTTGTGTAATAATAGGTTTAAGGGTGTTTAAATTACTGTTAATGGCGATAAGCTCCTTAATTTTGCTGATATTCTTGTCCAAAACTGAAATCAATTCATCTTCTACTTCGTCTAATAAATCATATATATCTTCGTAATGAATATAAAAAGTACCTCTGTTTATACCTGCCTTGTCTGTAATTTCCTTTATGCGGATGCTATCAATACTTCTGTTTATATATAAATCAATAAATTTGTCCTTAATAACTTGTTTGGTATGCACAACCTTAGCTGATTCAAACTCTTTAGTCAATTATAGTCACCTGTTTTCATAAATTTTATATTTAATGTGAAGTATGTAAATAAATTATTTCATAATAAAATCAACAAAATTGTAAAATTTGTTCATCTTATTATGATGTATTAGTAATATAATTGTAGTATAAATCAACAAGGTGTTGATTTCAATTGGAAATAATTATTAAATTGAATATTACTTAAATCATTTAAGTTTTTGGGGGTCGCAGCAATGGCTAATCTATTTCATATTGGAATTGATGTCGGGTCTACAACTGTCAAGGTAGCTGTCTTAGACGATAGCTTGAAGCTAGTTTACAACAGATACCAAAGGCATTTATCTGATATCAAAGGAACATTAGAAGAAGTTCTTTTTGAAGCATATGAGAAATTTAAAGATGATAGAGCAACTATAATGATAACGGGTTCTGGAGGAATGTCCTTAGCAAAATTCTTAGGGGTTCCTTTCCTTCAAGAAGTTATAGCAGGTACGAAGGCTATACAAACCTACTATCCTCAAACTGATGTTGTAATTGAGCTTGGTGGGGAAGACGCTAAGATTATGTATTTAAATGGCGGTATCGACCAAAGAATGAATGGAACCTGTGCAGGCGGTACAGGCTCTTTTATAGACCAAATGGCAACGCTTCTCCAGATTGATGCCATGGGTTTAAATGAACTGGCAAAGAGCTACAAAACGATTTATCCTATTGCTGCAAGGTGTGGAGTTTTTGCGAAGACAGATATCCAGCCCTTGCTAAACGAAGGTGCTGCAAAAGAGGACATAGCAGTGTCTGTGCTTCAGGCTGTGGTAATTCAGACCATAAGCGGCTTAGCCTGTGGAAGACCTATTAGAGGTAGAGTAGCATTTTTGGGAGGACCTTTATTTTTTTTATCAGAGCTTAGAAAGAGATTTATTGAAACTCTTAATTTGAATAAGGCTCAGATAATATTTCCGGAGAATTCTCAGCTTTTTATTGCAATTGGAGCAGCTTTATCATCAGTTGGAAATAAAAATGCTTCCTTTGGTACATTGTATAACAAGCTAAAAGATCTAAATAGTATTTCTCATGGAGAAACAAACAGACTGACACCACTTTTTAAGAGTGAAGAGGATTATGAGGAGTTTAAAGCAAGACATAAAAATCATTCTGTATCACAAAGAGAGCTTTCAAGCTTTGAAGGTAAATGCTATCTAGGCATAGACGCAGGCTCTACTACTACGAAGGCAGCACTTATTAATGATGCAGGAGAGATACTTTACACATACTACGGTAGCAATGAAGGCAGTCCGCTTAAATCTACAGTTAGAATTTTAAAAGAACTTTATAGTATTATGCCACCCAAGGCAAAACTTGTGAATTCAGCAGTGACAGGTTACGGAGAAGCACTTTTAAAGACTGCACTAAAAATAGATATTGGTGAGATTGAGACTGTAGCACACTATAAGGCGGCGGGATTTTTTTGCCCAGGTGTGGACTTTATATTAGATATTGGCGGACAGGATATGAAATGTCTCAAAATAAAGGATGGCGTAATAGAAAGCATACTTTTAAATGAAGCCTGCTCTTCGGGCTGTGGATCCTTCCTTGAGACCTTTGCTAAGTCTTTAAATATAGGTATAGAAGCTTTTGCAGAGCAGGCATTGTTTGCGGAGAAGCCTGTAGATTTAGGCTCAAGATGTACTGTTTTCATGAATTCAAGAGTAAAGCAGTCACAGAAGGAAGGAGCAACGGTAGGTGAAATATCAGCAGGACTATCCTATTCTGTTATAAAGAATGCTTTGTTTAAGGTTATCAAGGTGAGAAATCCAAAAGAACTGGGAGATAAGGTTGTTGTACAGGGCGGAACCTTCTACAATGATGCAGTATTAAGGAGCTTTGAGTTATTATCAGAAAGAGAAGTTGTAAGACCAGACATTGCAGGCATTATGGGTGCATTTGGAGCAGCCTTGATTGCCCATGAACGATATATAGAGGGAAATAGCACACAAATATTAAGCGAAGAGCAGCTAAATAACCTAAATGTCCAATCTAGCATGTCAAGATGTGGACGCTGCGCAAACAACTGTTTGCTGACTATTAATAAATTTGGAAACGGCGGAAAGTACGTTTCAGGCAACAGGTGCGAAAGAGGAGCAGGAGTAGATACACAAAAAAATAAGATTCCTAACCTATTTAAACAAAAGTATAAAAGGCTTTTTAGCTATATACCATTAGATAATTTAAATGCAAAAAGAGGAGTAATAGGGATACCAAGAGTATTAAATATATATGAGAATTATCCCTTCTGGTTTACCTTTTTTACAGAGCTGGGCTTTAGGGTGGAGCTGTCCGACAGATCCTCCAAGCAGCTTTATGAAAAGGGAATAGAAACAATGCCCTCTGAGTCGGTATGCTATCCTGCTAAGCTAGTCCATGGACATATAATGGAGCTTATAGAAAGGGGTATTGATGTTATTTTTTATCCTTGCATTGCCAGCGAGGTAAAGGAACAGGAAAAGGCAGACAACCATTTTAACTGCCCTATAGTAACCTCATATCCGGAAGTAATAAAGAACAACATGGATATACTTAGAGAAAAGAATATACTATTTCTTAAACCATTTTTACCTTTTGATGATAAAAAACGATTGGCAAAAAGATTATTTGAGGAGTTAAAGGTATTTAAAATCTCAGAAAAAGAAGTATACGAAGCTGCTGACAAGGGCTGGCAGGAACAAGAGAGCTTCAAAAGCTACATGCGTCAGGCAGGAGAGGATACTCTTAAGGCAATAAAGGAGTCTGGTATAAAGGGAATAGTGCTGGCTGGAAGACCATATCATATTGATCCTGAGATAAATCATGGGATAACTGATTTAATTAATGGCCTTGGTATGGCTGTGCTTACAGAGGATTCAATTGCTCATTTAGGTGAGGTAGAGAGACCACTTAGGATAATTGATCAATGGACATATCACTCAAGGCTCTATGCAGCAGCTAGCTTTGTAGCTACACAACAGGATTTGGAGCTAGTGCAGCTAAATTCCTTTGGCTGTGGCTTGGATGCGGTAACAACAGATCAGGTACAAGAAATATTAAATGGAAATTCTAAGATATATACTACGCTGAAAATCGATGAAGGAAACAATCTAGGGGCAGCCAGAATAAGACTTCGTTCACTTAAGGCTGCGATTTCGGAAAGAGAAAAGAATGGATTTAAGCTTAAGAAGATAGATAATAAATATAAAAGAACAATATTTACAAAGGAAATGAAAAAGAAGCATACAATATTATCACCTGAGATGTCTCCTATACATTTTGAGTTTCTTCAGGAAGCTTTTAATTGTTCAGGCTATAACATGGTCGTACTTCCTTCTGTAGATAAAAGGGCAGTCGATGAAGGTCTAAAATACGTTAATAATGACGCCTGTTATCCTGCAATACTTGTTATAGGGCAGCTAATAGAAGCATTAAAATCAGGAGCTTATGACCTTGATAATACCTCTGTAATTATCTCTCAAACAGGAGGGGGATGCAGAGCTACAAACTATATAGGTTTCTTGAAAAAGGCATTAAAGGATGCAGGCTATGAAAAGGTACCTGTAATATCCCTAAATGCACTTGGGATGGAGAAAAACCCGGGCTTCAAGCTATCTCTGCCACTATTTAATAGGGCATTGATGGGGATGGTATATGGTGATTTGCTTATGAAGGTATTGTATAGAACAAGACCTTATGAAAAAATAAAGGACTCGGCAAATCAATTGTACAGAAAATGGGCAGAAAAGTGTAGAGAAGACTTGCGGTTAGCAAACAAGAAAGTATATAAAAGCAATATATGGAGCATAGTTAGAGATTTTGATGAACTGGAGTTAAAAAATGAGATAAAGCCAAAGGTAGGCTTAGTCGGAGAGATATTAGTTAAGTTCCACCCTACTGCTAATAATAGCATAGTCGATGTTGTTGAGTCTGAGGGAGCAGAAGCTGTAATGCCTGATTTGGTTGATTTCTTCCTGTACAGTACCTATGGTGTGATATATAAAAGTAAATATTTATCAGGAAGTAAAACATCAAGAGTTATAGCAGAGACGATAATAGCTGCAATAGAATTTTATAGGAAAGACTATAAGGAAGCAGTAGCAAACAGCAAGAGATTCACTTCACCAAAGTCTATAAAGGAAATAGCCGACGGAGCTTCTGCTGTCGTTGACTTGGGACATCAGACAGGGGAGGGCTGGTTTTTGACAGGGGAAATGGTAGAGCTGATTGAGAGCGGAGTCAAGAACATAGTATGTATGCAGCCCTTTGCATGTCTGCCAAATCATGTGACAGGAAAAGGGATGATGAAGGAATTGAAGAGAATCTATCCAGGAACTAATATAGTTGCCATTGACTATGACCCTGGGGCAAGTGAAGTAAACCAATTAAATAGGATAAAGCTTATGATGTCTGCTGCATTTGAAAACTTGGATAGTCATAAGGCTTGTAATGCTGGCAATCAAACAGAAGCAATAGATGAAAAGCTTGGTTAGGGATGACACCAATGGGTCATCCCCTACTTATCAGCATATTTGTAGCAGCTTAGAGCAAGGAGAGTTATTGCGGGTGTGTAAAAAACCCATATAAGGCTATTTGCTAGTAGCGACATAATACCGTCGTCAAGTATAGTGTCCAGTCCTACTAGAATATCACAGCAGTAAAAGCAGAGCATACCTATAGCTATCATTCTTGAATTAATTTTGGGAAATAGAGGCATAAGGCTATTTGCCAATACAATCCACAAAGACATGCTTAGTATAGCCCAGTAGGTAACAGCAATAATAGATAAAGAACGGTGATTATCAAAGGGGTATAGAAGGATTACTGTAGTTAGAATTATGCTTGCAAGAATAAAAGCCAAAAGAGTTAGCACTAGCTTCTGCCTTGGAGCTGTCTTAGCAAGCTTAGCGCTCAAACCATTGCTATGTCTTATAATAAGTAAGCATTGACAAAGTAAAAAGGCTGTTATGGCGAAGGAAGGTTTAGCTATTAGGAAAAAATATTCTCCTACACATATTATTAAGAATATACATTTCATAAGCCTATTGTCTTTTTGACTTAGGCTTTCTTTTCCTGACAGCCACACTAGAGCTGTAGCAAGTATTACATTTATTCTATTTAAAAGATAGCTTGGATATAGATTATACAAATCATAATGCCCCAGAAATCTCAAAAAATCCAATACTATAGTGAATATGCTTATAGAAACAATAGCAAGTAAGATGGTGATTACTAGAAATCTCTTATTTTCTGACATTTTACTCTCCAATTGCATTTTTGTTATTATATTTTACTTAATGTATTAAAAGTTATGTGTAAAAATCTCAAAAAAACATAAGCTAAAGAAAATGAACATTAAAGGAGATGATTTATTGGATATCAAGAATATAAACGAGAGCATTGTATTTCATGACCAAACCTTTACTAAGAGGATATTAGCAGCAAATAACCATATTCTTTGTTTTGTGCTAAATCTAAAATCGGGTCAGGCATTGCCTGTACATAAACATGAAAACGCATCCTTAGTTATGCATGTTTTATCAGGAAGCGGTGAAATTCAGATTAATGATGAAGTGGAAAAGCTAGTCAAGGGTTCAGTGGTTTCAGCAAAGGGAGAGGATGACTTTAGTATCCCGACAGTGAGTGAGGATATGTCTGTCTTTGTAATTATTAGCCCAAACCCATCAAATGAAGCATATTCTAAAAGTATTGGTTAAAGCAAAGGAATACTCGTCGGTAGCCTGCAACTATGGTAAAATATATTAATAATACTATAAAATCCTAGAATACTAAATTAATATTCTAGGATTTTAGTCTTTCATTATATCATCTTATTGGCTATTTATTATTTACAAATGTATATCAAATTTAGAATAAAGTCGGCAATATAATGCGTTCTGTTTTTATAGAAGTAACTTTTAGTTTATATAAAAAGAGAGGTGAATAAGCAATGAAAGGCTATATGGGTAAGGTGCTCTTTGTTGACTTGTCTACAAAAGAGATAATCGAACAGAAAATAGAAGATGAAGTATATGAGAAGCTACTGTCTGGCGTAGGGCTTGGTGCATATATGCTTTATAATAATATACCTAGGGGTGCAGAGCCCTTGGGACCTGACAACGTATTAGGCTTTGTAAGCGGACTTCTGACCGGGACAGGAAGTGTAATGACAGGAAGATGGATGGCGGTATGCAAATCCCCCCTTACAGGAGGCTGGGGAGATGCAAATTGTGGCGGAACACTTTCTCCTGCAATAAAGCAGTGTAGATATGACGGTATATTTTTTAAGGGTATTTCTGAGAAGCCAGTGTACTTATATGTTGATAATGCAGGAGCTGAGCTGCGTGATGCAGCTCATGTATGGGGCAAGGACGCTGTAGAAGCAGAGGAAACCTTGAAAAAAGAGAATACAGGTAAGAAAAAGCCTGCGGTGGCTGTTATAGGAGAAGCGGCAGAGAAGCTTTCACTTATTTCAGGCATATGCAATGACAAAGGACGGATAGCAGCACGCTCAGGAGTAGGTGCGGTAATGGGCTCAAAAAGGCTTAAGGCTTTGGTGTTGGCTGGCTCCATGCCAATTAAGTGTGAAAACCCTGAAGCTGTCAAAATCATAAGTAAGGAGTATTCTGATAAAATAAGGAATGCAAAGCTACCTGGTATAGTAAAGGGTAATATGCTTCCATTTATGAGCAGACTAATGTCAAAGAGTAAGACATACTCCCCAGGAGATGGAATAATGAGTGCCTATATGATGAAAAAGTGGGGAACTATATTTACAAACACCTTTGGCTTACCAAATGGTGATTGTCCCGTTAAGAACTGGGGAGGCTCGGTTGTAGATTATAATAAGTCCTACTACAAAAACGTCAATCCTGACAAAATACTAAAGAGAGAAGAGAAAAAGTATTATTGCTACTCTTGTGTAATAGGCTGTGGTGGTTTATGCAACATAAAAGATATTACGAAGGGTGAGTTTACTCATACTCATAAGCCAGAATATGAGACAGTAAATGCCTTTGGAGCATTGCTTATGAATAAGGATTTGGATACGATATTCTATATCAATGAAATATTAAATAGGGCAGGCATGGACAGTATATCAGCAGGGAATACGGTAGCTTATGCCATAGAATGCTATGAAAATGGAATACTGACTAAGGAAGATACTGACGGACTTGAGCTTAAGTGGGGTAATGTAGCTGCAATTGTTAAGCTTGTTAAGAAGATGATTGCCAGAGAAGGCATTGGAGATGTATTAGCAGACGGAGTAAAGCAAGCGGTACTAAAGATTGGAAAAGGCTCAGAAAGGTATGCCATGCACGCAGGAGGGCAAGAACCAGGTATGCATGATCCTAGAATGGATCCTATGATGGGAATCCATTTCTCTGTTGATCCAACCCCTGGACGTCACACTATAGGAGCAGACACGTACTACAACTATATGCAGCTATGGGAGTATGTGACCTGGGCACCAAAGGTGAAGAATAGAACTCTAAAGGAAGAACAATACACTGCATCAGATACAGTGGCATTGAAATCAGTAGCAGGAAGTTGTTATAAGCAGCTGGTAGATGGCATCGGAGGCTGTATATTTGCTATGATAACAGGTGCACAGCATTGGAGAGTATTTGATTATCTCAATGCCGCCACAGGCTGGGACAAGACACCTGATGAGTATATGGAAATAGGTAAGCGTATGCAGACCTTGAGACAAATGTTTAACATTAGAGAAGGAATCGACCCTGTAAGCTTTAAGATGCATGATAGACTGGCAGGTGTACCGCCTCTCAAGGATGGTGCAAATGCAGGAAAAACTTTACCCATACTTGATATGATGAAAGGACACTGGAATGCTTTTGGCTGGGATCGTGAAACAGGAGTTCCTACCTCAGAAACAATTACGGAGCTGGGAATGGAAAAACTGATAAAGAATCTGCCTTAAATCAAAGGAGTAGTAATATGCGAGTAAAAGTTTATCCCGGATCCTTTTGTGATACAAACGCTTTGGATGAAGCTGGTTTTATGGAGCTTGAAGATAGTGCAGTGCTGGGTGATGTTCTAAAAAGGCTAAAATATCCCTTGCCACTAAAGCTGATGGGGCTGTACATGGTTAATTATAAGAAGGTCAAACTGGATACACAGCTAAAGGATGGAGACATAATAAGCATAATAGCCCCTATGGCTGGGGGATAAGTAATATGTTGCAAATATCATTTTTAGGAGGTTTTTGATATGAGAAGTATTAATAAGATTTCCCTGATTGGTCTTGGAGCAATAGGCACAACCTATGCCAGTAAGCTGCATGATATGGACTCAAGCTCAAGTCGTTTGACTGTGATAGCAAACCAGGAGAGAATTGATAGATACAGTGCTAAGGGAATTGTAGTTAATGATAAAAAGTATCAGTTTAATTATATAAAGCCTGATGCTGTGGCAGAGCCTGCGGACTTAATCATAGTCTCAGTAAAGTTTCACCAGCTTTCACAAGCTATAAAGGATATGAAGAACCATATAGGAGAAAATACTATAATACTATCTCTTATGAATGGTATTTCCAGCGAGAAAATCATAGGGGAAGTATACGGTATGGAAAAGCTTTTGTATGGTATGGTGATAGCCATTGATGCAGAAAGAAATAACAACAATATAACCTATGAAAGCACCGCAAAGATATACTTTGGAGAAGCAGATAATACTGTATACACAGATAAGGTGATAGCAGTGAAAGATTTGTTTGACAGGGCAAATATCGAGTACATAATACCTGAAAATATGCTATACACCTTGTGGTGGAAATTTATGTTCAACGTAGGTATCAATCAAACCTCAGCATTGTTAAAGGCTACCTATAAGGTATTCCAAGAGATACCAGAAGCAGAAGACTTCCTAAGAGCTGCTATGAAGGAGGTACTTGTTTTATCGCATAAAACGGGTATAAATCTGAAGGAAGAAGACATTGATGAGTTTGTAAATCTGGTAAAAAGGCAATCGCCAGATGCAAAAACCTCAATGCTGCAAGATGTCGAAGCGGGCAGAAAGACCGAGGTAGAGATGCTGGCAGGGACTGTCTGTGAGCTAGGAGAGAAATATGGGGTGGAAACACCTATTAATAAGATGTTGCTCAATATGATTAGAATTATAGAAAAGAGATATTAAGCTGTTTGAAAAAAGATACATGTAGGGTATGATATTAAAATATCATACCTAATAACAGTCTAATTGCTGAACCAGGGAAGCGTACGAAAAATGATTTGATAATAATAAATATACATTGCAAAAATTATTTATGCAATTGTAGGGGAGTTTAATCAAAGTAAATGGTTAAACTCTCTTTGCTTTTCCAATAAATGCTTTATGTTTGATGATAGATTTGATATAATAAAGGTATTGAAAGCATTGAAAACACGGAGGTTTAGAAGAATGTTAAGTGAAAATAATCCGCAAATTGATATGTTCAGTAACATGATTTTTGAAGGGTTAATTCCTAAAGATCACTTATTGGTTTAAATAGATTCAATAATAGATTTTTCATTTGTTTATGAGTTGGTAAAAGACAAATACAGCAATGTTGGAAGAACTTCAAAAGCTCCTGCAATGATGCTCAAAATATGCATATTAGAGTATTTATACAACCTCTCTGATGGACAAGATGTGAATAGGATTAAAATAGATGTTGCTGCAAATATTAATTACCCATTTAACAGAAAACTGGTTCTTTTCAAAGTTAGTTGAACTTACTTCTTCTTCATTATATAATATATATATTAAGTATATTAGGAAGAGGTTCATTTATGGATGAATTTATAAAGCTTTTAGATAAAGATTTGAAATATCTAAATCATGTGTTAATTGATGATACTATATACATCTATGTTATATCTACAAGAAAGGAAGCTCAATGCCCCTTCTGTGGTAATATATCGTCTCAAACCCATAGCACCTATGAACGGAGCTTTCAGGATTTACCCATGCAGGGGAAAAAGGTAAAAATTATTATCAATAACCGAAAGATGTTTTGCAATAATCCTGAGTGTGAGCATAAAACCTTTGCAGAAAGGTTCGACTGGTTAGCCAATAAATCTAAGAAAACTTAACGCCTTGAAAATGAGATTGTGCGTTTGTCACTTAACTGCAGTTCAATTGCAACTGCTAGATTTCTTAGAGAGAATACTGTTGCTGTCGATTAAAGTACCATCTGTAATCTTTTAAAAAAAAGAAGTACCTTTGGTAAATAAGAACGAAGTTACCATAGTATGTATAGACGATTTTGCATTAAAAAAGAGAGAAAAATATGGAACTGTAATGGTGGATGTTAATACCCATTCTATTATTGAGAATGGAAAAAAAGATTTAAAAGTAGCATAAAAGAAACTGAAGTTGAACAAGGTAAAGAAAGAATCCATATAAAGCGAAACGATATTTTTAAAGCCTGATTCAGACCAGTATCATATATTAAAAGCCTTGAAGAAAGTAAATTCCGATTTTTTTGTGAGCAGTACCCATTCTTTAAAACAATTCTGGAGTTAATCAATTCATTTAAGAATGTTTTTGAACAAAAGAAGCCAGAATTATTAAGAGAATGGATAGCTAAAGCAAGAAACAGTAAGATTAAAGAGATCATTAGTTTTACAAATGGGATTGAACGTGATTATGACGCTGTGAAAAATGCTGTATATTTACCATACAGTAATGGGTTGGCCTAAGGCAGTGTAAATAAAATAAAGGTTATAAAAAGAATTGTGTATGGACGGTGTAGTTTTGAAACACTAAGAATTAAAACTGTCCTGCTTGAAAAAATGCATAAGTTCAACTAACTCTGGAAAGAACCGCTTTATGCTTGCGAAACACAGGTAACAGAAGTATTATTCTGTGTAAAAGGGGCATCAGTAATTTCGACACAAAGACACGCAATACTTTGGATATTGCCAGTGTACCTATACTGAAAAAGGAAACCAAATTGCCTGTAATAGTAGATTTATGTCATGCGCTGGGACGCAAGGATATAATTAACCCAATAGCCAAGGCTGCTGACGGCATAATGGTCGAGGTGCACCCGTATTCGGAGCTAGCACTTTCAGATAGTATGCAGCAGCTAAATCCAAAGGAATTTGTGGAGTTGCTTGAAAGTTTAAGTTTATAGAAACTTAGAAAATATGACTGAGCTACATAGGTATTACCTTTAAAACATGTAAGGTGCTGTTCCGCAATGTTACGAGATTCGTGTAGATGAGTGAAACAAGCATTTTAATAAAATTAAAATATTTATAGGGACTGAAGCTGGGGGTGTGTAGAATTATATTAAATAACTGGAAGGCAATAGCTGCAATGAGTGAAAACTGCGTCATTGGCATAAATAATTCCATACCATGGAATATACCTTCTGAAATACAGTGGTTCAGACAGAAAACTAGTAAGCAGTTGTTGGTTATGGGTAATAAAACCTATGAATCTATTAAAAATAAAGATAATGAGTCTATATATGTCGTATTGACTACAAAAAAAGATAGTATGCAACATGAGCATAATGTTATTTACATAAATGGAATAAATGCAATCAATGAGCTCAGAACTGATAGACAAATCTGGATTTGTGGAGGTGCGAAAGTATATGAGCAGACTATTCAATGTTGTAGTGAACTATATCTGACTGTTATAAAAAAGCACTATGTCGGTGATTGTTATTTCCCCAACTATGAAGATTTTTTCACTCTTAATGAAGTGATTGAAGATAACGAGATTTTTATTATTAAACATTATATCAATAAAAAGTATTAAGATACATTTATATCAAATCTGTAAGGAGACTTAATATGGATAGAATTATATTCAAGCAGAGATATGGAGAAACTGAGGAAGCAGCTAAAACACTCGATGCATACCTGATTGGAGCAAAATATTGTTTAGCCGGACATTTTTCCATGTATCCCCCAACGAGCATTCCAGAATTGAATTTTGAACCAAGGGAGGAAATACAAAAGCAAATAAACCAAGGGAAAAATAAACCTGTAGGCTTATATATACATTGGCCTTTTTGCAAATTGCCACATAATAAGGTAAAATGTGATTTTTGCTGCAGCAATGCGAGAAATGACAATAAATCAAAAGCATTAAGAGATGAATACTTTAAAGCTATAATAAAAGAAATAACATTGTATTCAGATTTGCTCAAAGGAAACCACTTAGAATGGGTATATATAGGTGGTGGTACACCTCTAACCATGACGGCTGATGAGTTGGACAGGCTTTTTAATATTTTATACACTACAGAACTAATTGATAGAGAGACTTTTATTACTGTTGAGAGTAGACCTGAGATGATAAATAATATAAAGGTCAGTATTCTAAAAAAGCATAACATTAGAAGGATAAGCATGGGAGCTGAATCTTTCAATAATGAGATAGCAATAACCATGGGAAGGGTTAGATCTGATAATAACTATAAAGAGATTGTTAAGAATGCTATTGATATATTAAAGAAAGCAGAAATACCATTTATTAATATAGACCTTATATATGGTCATCCTATGGATACCTATGAGACTGTTATGGAATCTGTTGAATATGCTGCTTCTTTAGAGCCTGACAGCATATCGGCATATGCTATGGGAATGCCTTTCGGATTGACACTTATTGAGCAGGATGTAAGGAAGGGACTGAAACTAAAGGATATGGAATTTAGGTACGAAGCCTATGTTATGATAAATAAATTTCTGAAAGGTAAAGGCTATGGAGATGTTTATGATTGCATTTGGTCAAAATATGAAGTAGATTCCTATAGAACCCTGACAAACAAAAAAGGAATTGTTAATATGTGGAATCAAACCTGTATACTTCCCTATGGGATATGGATAGGGGTAGGAATTGGTGCATATGGATATATAGGAGGTGTTGGTCCTACACAAAACACCAATGATTTAGAAAAATATATTGAGCTTATAAGTAAGGGTAAGTTAGGTGTAACAGAGGGTATTAAATACGAAATTGATGAAATTCTAAGGGCAGAGATAGTTTTATCTCTTTTGCATAGAACAATAGATGTTAATAGATTTATTAACTGCTATGGAGTACATCCTACAGATATTTTTCCTATTGAATTGGATCTACTAAAGAGCAGAGGATTCATAGAGTATAGTGGAAATGAAATAAAGGTAACACCAAAAGCTATTCCACTTTTACAAGGTATTGCAAGATTATTCTTTAGTTCAGAATTTGAGAAAAATTATAGAGCATTGGAAAATCGCAGGATTGACTATAAGACTTACGGGATCAGTTATAACGAACTACCTTAGTCATTCTGTAAAAGGAAGGGGTAAATAGAGAACAAACTTCATAATTATGTATCAGTTTGTTCTAGCAAACAGCCATTAAATTCAAAAATGGAAGTGGAGAAGTTTCATGAATTCTATACTTGAAGCGAAAAGATATATATTTGATTATAATAAAGGGCTTAATAAGTATTTTGAGGAAGCAGTTGAGAAATATGCTGATTTAATTGCATTAAAGTTTGAAGCAAAAACTTTAACTTATTTAGGACTAAACGAATTATCAAATCAACTAGCAAATTTCTTGGTTCGAAAAGGTATTTGCCCTGGTAGTAACATAGGAATATATTTTAATAGGTCAATTGAACTCACAGTCTCGGTACTTGCTGTTTTGAAGGCAGGATGTACTTGTATTTTACTTGATAAAAGCATTCCTAATGACAGAATTAATCTCATTATGGGTGATATACCATTAAATTATGTTATATGTGATAGAGATTTTGCAAATAAGTTTTATTATAATGGTAAGGTAATTATTTGTGATTTAGAGATGTCCTATCCATATAATGAGTCTAAAACTAACTTAAATATAAAGACTAATACTGATGATGCTTCATTTATCTTCTATACATCAGGTTCAACAGGCGAGCCAAAGGGTGTAATAATATCTCATGGTGGAATAATCAATGATTCCCTACCAGCAGTTGCAGAGCCTGCGCTAAATCAAGAGGACTGCTTTTTAATGACAAGTCCTGTAGGCTCTATGAGAATAACTGGAGAATTGTTTTATCCATGGTTTGCTGGGGCAAAGGTTGTAATATTGAGAGAAAGTCTGACAAATGACATTGAAAAAAATATAGATATTATTAACGAAGAAAAAGTATCAGTTATGTTTATTGTACCTACTATGCTTAGAGAGCTTCTGAATAATAGAAGATTTTCTAAATGCCAGAGTTTGAGATATGTTCAGTCATTAGGAGAGCGGTTGCCACAATATCTTAGAGATAAATTTTATAGTAAGCTCAATGTAGGCTTAGTTAATGTATATGGACAAACGGAAGCTGGATGCTGTACCATATATGATTGCGACTATAAGACCTCTCATAAATATGTGAAATCTGGAAAGCAAGTTATGAATAGGGCTATTTATATATTGGATGAAGATTTAAAAACTGTAGCTAGTGGTGAAATTGGCAAAATATTTATTGGAGGAGATTATCTTGCTACAGGATACTTCAATGATCCTGCATTGACTAGTGAAAGATTTATAAGTGATCCATTTTCAGGACATAGCGGGGCTGTAATGTATATGACAGGTGATATAGGCAGGATTACAGAGGATGGGCAGCTTGAATATTTGGGAAGAATTGATCAAATTGTAAAGATAGGAGGAATGAGATTAAGTCTTCTTGAAGTTGAATCAGCAATTTTATCCTTTAGTGAAATAGAGGATGTAGTAGTTAAGGCAGTGGAGAATAACCGAAATGAAATCTTTCTTGTTGCGGTTATTGAAACAAAGGCAGAAGAGGATGTTAGAAATATCGAATGGAGGACACAGCTTGGTAAAAAGCTTCCTCATTATATGATACCTTCAAGATATATATATATAAAGGAGCTTCCTAAGCTAATAAATGGCAAAATAAATCATAAAGAAGTATTAAAGATGATATCTGTAGATAGCATAGTTGTATTGGATGAGACTAATAAGCCCCAGACAGAGACTGAGCGTAAGTTGGCAGATATATGGAGCAAGCTTTTGGTGATTAACATGAAGAACATCAGATTATCTGACAGGTTTTTAGAGCTTGGAGGCAATTCGATAACTACAGTAATCTGCACAGTAGAAATAGAAAAGGAATTCAATAAGCAAGTTAAGGCAGCTATTTTATATTCCTATAACTTTAGAGAACTGTCTGAGTATATTGATAAACAGACCAAGTAAATAGCTTATAATTTAATTCGTTTTCTAAACCTTATACACAATACACTTTTTAATTAATTAGTACAACGAGTTAATTTAGGCAACTTAGAATTTAAAATATTTTTTGTTAATAAGTTTTTTAACTATATTTATATATTTAAATTTTAATATTAGTAAATGTAAAAAACATATAGCAAAACACGAAAGGTATATAGATGTATTATGAAGATATTAATTCGCGATTTTATAATTAATTCAGGTTTTCATTCATGCTTTAGGGCAGGAAGCACTTGTTATACCTCAGCCCTAAGAGATGTAATGAGTTATTATGACTCTGATGTAGATATTTCAGAGGTAGATTTGTTTTTCATTATTAATGGTCTAAACATAACCTTTTATGATGATAATACAAATGGTTTTTTAGGCTATAATTTTGAAGAAAACCAAAACATGTCCATTTTTGGTTCAAGGTGCAAAATAAGTTCCTATCGGAACACGAAAAAAAATAAAGAACAAATATGTGAGTGGGTTATAAGCAGTCTCAAAAGAAATGAACCAATAATCTGTTTTATGGAAACTAAGTACCTAGACTATCACAATATATATAAAGAAAATGGAAGTGGCGTACATGCTATTACTTTATTTGGTGTTGATAGTGAAAATGATAAATGCTATGTGTTGGATTCCCACATAAGAATTAATTTTGGAAAATTCGAATTTTATATTGGGGAATTTTCATTAACAAATTTTATTGAGGGCTTACTATGCACATGGGAGTTTGATACTAGTAGATGCAGTACTTTGAATATTGATTTACATGAGTATATTGTGAGCGGTATAAAAAATTATATTAGTGGATGTTGTATTGATAATAAAATGTATTGCGGAAGCAAAGCATTGGATAAATATATAGATAATTGTCGTAAGCAGGCGGAAACTGACGATAAAGAAGAGTTTATAAGCTTGTGTAATCGTATGCACTTTAACATTAAAATAAATGGACCTTGCTATATAAACAATAATCTATCATTGCTGTGTAAAAAGGTAGGAAATCACCTGGAAGAAAATGAAAAAGAATTTAATATGCTTAATGCAGGTTGGGTCAATCTAGCATCTGTCATTTTGGCTGCAGGCTATCAGAACAGTAAGAAAAGATTTCATTCAGTACTTGCAAGAGTAGAGATTTTGATGCAAAAACAAACAAAGGCTATACAAAATTTATTGGACAAGCTTGTGGAAACTGGATTTTGAGAATAATAAAAATTTCAAAATAATTAATCGTGTAAATAAACATAAATGTTTAAGAGAGGAAAAAAGATTATGATTGATAAGGATAGAATTAAAAAAGCTATAAAAGAAATACTTTATGCAATTGGCGAAGACCCAGATAGAGAAGGACTCGTTGAGACTCCAGATAGGGTGGCAAATATGTATGAAGAAATATTTGCAGGACTTCATAGAAATCCTATGGATGATATTAAACTTTTCAATGAAGATCAAAAAGGCGAGATGATAGTAGTAAAGGACATACCATTTTACTCAATGTGTGAGCACCACTTAGTTCCTTTTTATGGAGTGGCACATGTTGTGTATATACCTGAAAAAGGAGAAGTCTTAGGACTTAGTAAGATTGTAAGAATTGTTGATATTATTTCAAAAAAACCGCAACTTCAGGAGCGGTTGTGCAGTGAAATTGCTGATGTATTGGTACAAGCTACAGCCCCTGCAGGAGTGGCAGTATTAATAGAAGCAGAACATATGTGCATGACCATGCGTGGTGTCAGTAAGCCAGGTGCAAAGACTGTTACTTCAGTACTCCGAGGAATATTAAAGACAGATGCAGGGATGAGAACAGAGGCATTGTCTCTTATAAATGGAAGATAAAATCATATTTAGCATTTTTAATAAAAAAGGAGAAGTGAGTCATGAAAAAGCAGCAAATAATAAGCAGTTTAGCTGAAGTTTTAGGTGTCGATAGACAAAACCTAGAAAATATTGGGGAAAATGAAAGTTTAAGATTGCTTGGACTTAATTCTATAAGAGCTATCGAAATAATAGTAAGACTGGAGCAGGAATTTGACATAGAGGTAAGTGATGAAGATTTGTTCATCGATAATATTGATACCTTAGAAAAAGTCAAAATACTGATAGACAAATATATAGCTAATACACTATAATGCATTAGCTATAATCTTCATACGTGGAGGAAGCATATGAATAACAAAATGAGCAAAAGCACCAGACCTGCTGACGGGATAAAAGGCTTTAATCTGATAGATTGTCTTACAGATGAAAGGGACAAGTATAGGATAATATGGATATGTAATATAGGAGCAGAAAAATTCTGGAACGATATAAGCTGTGGAATTATTGATGAAAAAGAAGATATGATTGTAAACCACATAGAAGAAATAAATCTCTTACTATGTAGAAAACAAGATATTATCATACTAAGAAAGAGGCCACAAAAAGATTTTTTAGATAAACTTGAGGAAATGGGATTCTCAATTCCAACAATACTGATTCCCCAAATTATAGATTCTAAGCTTTCAATATCACAATTAGTTTTAGAAGACAAAGAACTACAGAAAATACTTAGAGATACAGCACAAAATGATAATAGTGTATACTTTATTCCCTATGCTGTAACATATTTGGAGGAGCAAATCGCAGAAAACTGTAATCTTAAGTTAATTGGGGCAAGCTCCGATGTAAATAAAAGATTAAATGACAAAATTGTAAATCGTCAAATTGCAGAAACTTTAGGCTTTAATGTGTGCAAGGGGAAATTATGTTGCTCAGCAGATGAGATTCAACAGGCATATAGAGATTTAATGTGCAGTGAAAATGATTTTGAAAAGGTAGTAGTAAAGGAACCACACGGAGCTTCTAGTAAAGGTCTTTACATTGTTAGTGATGAAAGCAAGTTGAAAGTTTATTTTAGAAGGTCCTTAAAGGCTAAGTTAGATGACAATAAAAAGTGGCTAGTAGAGGGCTGGTATAAAAAGAAACATGACCTCAACTTTCAGATTTATGTGTCAGAAGAAGGGGAAGTTGAGGTATTTTCTATAAAGGAACAGGTATTGTCTGATACAGTTTATTTAGGTTCTAGGTTCCCAAGTACTATAAGTGATGATAAGGTTGAACTTTTTAAAGAGTATGGTGTGAAAACAGGTAAATATATTTTTGATATGGGCTTTTGGGGTGTGGCTGGAGTGGACGCTATAATAACTCAAGACGATACAATAATTCCAATAGTCGAAATAAATGGAAGGTTTACATTATCTACATATTTGTCTTATTTTCAATATACTCTTGGTATTTCAAAATACTTAAGCCGCTATATAAAATTGTTAACTAAGGCTCCTATATCATACCGGGAACTAAGCAATATTCTAGATAGAAAAGGACTGCTAATCAATAGTAAATCTAAAGCAGGAGTATTTGTATATAACTCTGGGACTTTACCTTCGAATGATATTAAAAGTCAGGATTTATACCTCGGAAGGTTATTTGTAGTTATTGCAGGAAAAGACTGGAACGAGATTGAGGAATATAATAGAAGACTTGAAATATGCATTAACAGCTTTAATGAACTAAAAGCAATATAGTATATAAAATTTAATAATATAGGTGAGAATATGTTCTTAATGATTGATAATTATGACTCCTTTGTCTATAATCTGGTGAGATATCTAGAGGAATTAGAGGAAGAAGTAATAGTATACAGAAATGACAGAATTTCTATAGAAGAAATAAAAAACATGAATCCAAAAGGTATATTAATATCTCCAGGACCAAAATCACCCAAGGATGCAGGTCTTTCTCTTGATATAATAAATACCTTCAAGGGTTTAATTCCTATACTTGGTATTTGCTTAGGTCATCAAGCTATAGGTCATGCCTTTGGAGCAAATATTATTAAGGGGAAAGAACCTGTGCATGGTAAGCTCTCAGAGGTAAGACATGACGATAGGGGTATTTTCACAGGAATCAAAAATCCTTTGAAAGTAACCAGATATCATTCTCTGATAGTAGATAAAGAGACTCTACCAGCGTGTCTACAGATAACCTGCAAGACAAGTGATGACATTATAATGGGATTAAGGCATAGAGATTATTTAATTGAGGGAGTTCAATTTCATCCAGAAGCTGAACTAACAGAATGCGGTCATGCTATACTGAGTAATTTTATTAAAATATGCAATAATATTTAGGAAGGTACGTATGAATATAATTGTAAAAGAGATAAATACACATCTCGACGCTTTTGATATATATTCAATATTTAAAGATGTAAATGATATTATATTGTTGGATAGTAGCAGAGACCATGAAAGTCTAGGTCAGTTTTCTTTCCTTGGAATAAATCCTTTTAAGACTTTAAAGGGAAGAGAAAATAGCTGCTATCTTAATGGTATAGAATCTCAATGTGATATATTTGATAAGCTTAGTGAACTTTTGAAGCAGTATAAGATAAAGAATAGCACGGATCTACCTTTTATAGGTGGCTGTATGGGCTACTTTTCTTATGATTTGGGACTTATACATGATAACATAGAAAGTAATTCAGTAGAGGATATTATAGTACCCCACTATTACTTTGTATTCTATGACAATCTTATAATATTTGATAATAAATCTGGAAGGACTTACATATCTGCATGCGGAAAACTAGAAGAACATCATAAAAGCATTGCTTCAATAGAAGACAAAATAATGCAACAGAGCAAAGTAAAATATGAAGTAATACCTAAAAGAGATACTGTATTTTCTTCAAATTTTACTCATGAGGAATATGTACAAGCTGTGAGCAGGGTAAAGGAATATATAAGAAGTGGAGATATATATATAGCAAATATGACACAAAGGTTTACTGCCAATACAAACAAGTCTTGCTATGATATATATAAAGATTTAAGAAATATTAATCCTGCACCATTTGCTGCCCTTATGAAACTAGAAGGTTTAGATATAATATCAGCCTCGCCTGAAAGGTTCATAAAAATAAATAACAAGCTTGTGGAAACAAGACCCATTAAGGGTACAAGACCAAGAGGTAGTAATCCTGAGGAAGATGAACGCTATAGAAATGAACTGTTAAACAGTGAAAAGGATATGGCGGAGCTTTTGATGATAGTTGATCTTGAGAGAAATGATTTGAGTAAAGTATGTAAGCCTCATTCTGTAAAGGTCACTGAACTTTTCAAGCTAGAGGAATATAGTACAGTATTTCATTTAGCTTCCACTGTAGTGGGTGAGCTAAATGATGGTATTAATGCAGTACAATGCATGAAGGCATGCTTCCCTGGTGGCTCTATAACTGGAGCCCCTAAAATTAGAGCTATGGAAATAATTGATGAACTTGAGGGTTTAAAGAGATCTCTTTATACAGGCTGTTTAGGCTATTTTTCCTTTGACGGCAATGCAGACTTCAATATAGTAATAAGAACAATAATTAAGAAGGATAATACAGTTTATTTTGGAGTAGGCGGTGGGATAACCTGGGATTCAGATGAAGAATCTGAATATCAGGAGACTCTTGATAAGGCAAAGGCTTTGATGAAGGTAATATAATGATTTGCGGTACTTACATGAGTAAGGGAAATAATAGAATTAATAAGACATTAAATAATAAAAAGTTTAAGGAATACATAGATAAAAATGCGCAATGTGAGAAAAAAAGAAAGTTTTGCAAGCACGATTCACAGCATCTGATAGATGTGGCACGTATCGCATATATTGTTAATATTGAAAATTACTCAGGGTATCCAAAGGATATAGTATATGGGGCTGCCTTTATTCATGATATTGGAAAATGGTAGCAATATATAAATGGCATACCACATGACACTGCAAGTGCAGATTTAAGTGAAGAAATACTTGAGGAGTGCAGCTATGAGAAAACTGATAATAGGCATATTAAGAGCGCCACAGCTAATCATAGACAGTACTTAGTGAATGATAATAGCTTAGATTATGTTTTGCAGATAAAATCTCAAGAAACTACTTTACTTAAGATTCTTTAATGGACTGTTAATGGAATGAGGATAAAAAAACAAAGGATAGGTTTTTAAATGATATATATAATGCAAAAGATCGTATATTTCTATTGACTTAAATTGGGGAGGCAAAATATGCGAATCTGTTTAATAAATCCAACTATGACAATTAGTACTTTCTTAAATAATGAACAAGCATTTGTGCATTTAGGTATTGGTTATATGGCAGCGGTCCTTGAAGAAAATGGATTTAAGGTTGATATAATTGAGTGTGCTCTTCAGGGTGTTGCTGGAGCAGAACTTTTGAGAAAAATAACAGATCAAAAATATGATGCAGTTGGTTTTTCAATATATTACTTCAATTACCTAAATACCAGTAGACTGATAGGAAAGATAAAGGCAAGTAACCCTTCTATATTTTTATTTGCAGGAGGTTATTTTCCCACTTTAAATTATACTTACTTGCTGAATGCGGTAAGAGGAATAGACTGTTGTGTCTTGGGAGAAGGAGAATACACAAGTTTGGAGCTTATGAATGCAATTAGCCAAAGTAAAGATTGGAGACATGTGTCGGGTATTGCATATAAACAGGGAAATACAGTGATGAAAACTGATATTAGGCCTCTGGTTCCAAATTTGGACATACTTCCTTTTCCTAAAAGGGTATATCTGTACAAAGATAATGTTGCTTCAATAATTGCATCACGGGGGTGTTACCAAAACTGTAGTTTTTGTGGTCTTAGAAGCTTTCTGGATGGTTTTCTAGGAGATAATGTACGCATGAGAAGCGTTGAAAATGTAATTGATGAAATGGAATATCTGGTAAAAGAGTGCAATGTAGAACGTATCTATTTTCAAGACAATAATCTGCTTACTAACAGGTTATGGTTGGATAAATTTTATAATAGCTTAAAAGAGAGAGATGTAAAGGTTAAGTTTCACATATATGCTAGAACAAATAATATATATGATAACAAAGATATATTAATGGAACTTAAAAGCATAGGATTGGACTGCATTTTTGTAGAGTTTGGAAGCTTTGTTCAGAGGCAGATTGACTTTTATAATAAAAACACGACTTCTAGCAATGTTTTAAAGGGCTTTCAGGTTTTAGCAGAGCTAGGAATTAACTATATTATGGGACTGGTGCTTTTAGACCCCTTTGTTACTATAAGTGAGATCCTGTCAAACATAGAGACAATGAAATCTATTGAATACTATAAACATGCTTTTTATCATCAAACACCAGTGTCTTGCTTAATGCCATTATATCCTATACATGACACTCCTTTTTATAAATACATGGAAAAAGAAGGGCTGATAGAGGATGATAAAACTACAAAATATAGCTTTATTGATGCTGATGTTATAATTTTTAGTGATACCATGGTACAGTGGAAGCAAAAAGTTATTGCAACTATCAATAAGCTTGATTTTCATTTTACCAATGAGGCTCAATGGGATTCAGAACTTATAAACCGACTTATTATTAAAAGAGAACAATTATTGAAAACTGATCTTGAATTTCTGGAGTCACTATGTATCGAAATAATAAATAATAACAAAAGCAATGAAAATTTGAGAAACTTATTGAAGAAATGGGAAACGTATCTGAATTTAATAAATGAAAATATACCATCGTGATATATATAACTGAGGAAATTTATGAAGTTTATTCTCTATACCAATATTGTTAAGTATTTTTATTGGATATACATATTAAAGTTATTAAAAAAAAGACGGGAGAGAGGAAATTATATGAGTAAAAACAATGCTGATATTATTATTCCAGACCTTAAGGTCGGAGCAAATTGCTTTCTAATGAATATATCGGGAGTTTTTGAATATAAAGGTATGTTATCAATGGCATTACTGTATACAAATCTCGATTTTCTTTATAACCCTGACTATTATACAGTTTTCATAAATCCAAGGCCTCCAGAGGATTACATATCAAAGGATAATGAACTACTTATACCTGGCAGCCTTGATTCTCTTTATCATAGAGATTATATGAAATACATATATCAAAACACTAAGAGTCCAGATGCTTTTTCAATTAATAAAATAAATCCGGGGATACTGAATGACTATAATGAATTAAAAAATCTAATTATTACTAAAAATTCACCTGTAATTTTTAAAGGTGATCATTTTTATTTGCATGATGATTATATAAAAAAGACAGGGGATATTATGCATTATCATAGTGGATTTCATTCAGCTACAATCGTAGACCTAAACAATGATAATAAAACTTGTCTAATAATAGATAAATTCTTCTCATTTGTAGGTGAGGTAAGTCTAGAAAGTTACAAAAATGCTGTAAATTCAAATTATATAACAAAACCGGATTGTAGTATTATAGAAGTTAATAGATTTCAGCATATGGATGAAGTAGAAAGAACAAGATTTTTATTGAAAGAAAATATAGAGAGTTCCTTGGAAGAGTATTCGATAATAAATGATATTAAATATTATAAAAACGTCAAAGCACTCGAAATGTTTATAGGAAACTACGAAAGACATCTAATTGAAGTAATGGAGCAAAAAGGGAAATATGCACCGCAATTTACTACAAAAATTTTAAAGCCGGTAAGACTTAATAAGTTAGGCTTCAGTAACTTGATAATATATATAAAAGATGTACTAAATATAAAGATACTGCATGAAATAGAACCCCTGTGCAAAGAAATTACTTCCCTTTGGACTAGGGCAGATCAGCTGTGTGACAAATGCTATCTAACAGGTAAAACAGTAATAGAATATAAGGATAGGCTGCTGGATACTTACTATATAATACTGGAAAAAGAAAAAGTTCTTTTCGATAAACTTGAAAAGCTATATGTTGTGCTGAGTAATAAGGGGTAAGTATAAAAAAGCTACAGTTAAGAATGGGGAAAGAATGAAAAAGATTGATATCGTAATTAGTCAGGGTAGTGATCATAACTATGTTGATAATATAATAGCTTCAACAACAAAATATTTTGGATATTGGTAGAGTTTGTATTCTTGAAAAATATTATGGAGTTAGTTTTAAGGATATAATGATACTATTTTATGAAGCTCACATGTAATCAAAATAGAAAAAGATAAGTGAAAAACCTTGATATTATTAGGATGTACAGAGTTTGGCAGTCATTCACTTACAGAGCTTAATTTTGAAGAGCACATAGCTTTAAAAGTGCTGTACGTCGTAAAAGCGAAATATATGCAAACTCGTTTCCTGTATATATATTTACTAAGGTATATAAACTAAGAAATCATGGAAGAAGTCGCAATGCAATATCAAATTACTCCAATGCGTAAATATCCATATATTAGAAAAGTAATATTTGATTTTAACCACATTGACTGTTTATTTATATATAGAGAACAAATTTTATAATTGATATTTAAAGTTTATTCTCTAAAATAACCATAGCTACATGATTGAAATGGAGGAATAATATAAATGCTTATAGAGGTTAATAACCTGTCTAAAAATTTTGAGTATTATAAAAAAGAAATTGGTATTAAATCATCAATAACAAATTTATTTAAAAGAAAAATACTAATTAAGAGAGCAGTAAAGGATATCAATTTTGGTATTGAAGAGGGTGAAATGATTGGTTTGTTAGGACCTAACGGATCAGGAAAGACTACTACCCTAAAAATGCTATCAGGTATACTGCATCCTACTAATGGAAGTGCTACGGTTATGGGATATATACCATGGGAAAGAAAAAAGCGATTTAAAATGCAGTTTGGGATTGTTATGGGACAAAAGACTCAGCTATGGATGGACTTACCTGCAAATGAATCACTATATTTGAATAAATGCATATATGAAATCGATGATAATGAATTTTATAAGACTGTAGATGAATTGGCAGAGATATTAGATGTCAAGCATATACTAAATGTACAGGTAAGAAGACTTTCTCTTGGTGAAAGGATGAAGTTGGAGTTAATTGCTTCATTGTTGCATAGACCGAAGGTTTTATTTTTGGACGAGCCTACTATAGGGCTTGATATTATTTCTCAAAGAAAGATACGAGAATTCTTAAAATACTATAATGAGCAAACTAAGACAACCGTAATCCTTACCAGTCATTATATGAAGGATGTAGAGGATCTATGTAAAAGGACAATAGTTTTAAATGATGGTAAGATTGTATACGACGGGGAGCTTTATAAGGTTAATGAACTTTTTAGCCAAAAGAAGATAATAAAAATCCAGTTGTCCGAATATAGAGACAAGGAAATCTTTGATGGTTATGGAACTGTAAGAGAGTGTAAAGGTTATAGTGCCATCATAGAAGTAAATAAAAGTGAAGTAAAAAGCTCTTTAAAGAATATACTTGATGGTTTGCCAGTGGTTGACTTCAACATTGAGGATATACCAATTGAAGAGGGAATAAGTATACTATATCAAAAGGATGGGACAGTAAATGAAAACTTGGCAGAAGTATTATAAATCATTTACTTTAAGTATTCAGAGTGCAATGGAGTATAGAATTGATTTTTTCCTGAATATTTTAAGTGGGATATCCATTATAATAGTGCAAAGCTTTTTGTGGACAGCAATTTTCGAAAACACAAATCAGGAAACAATATATAGTTATACATATGCTCAGATGCTTTCCTACACCATTATGGCAGGGATTGTCTCAAAGCTGGTTTCTGCTGGTTTTGAAAGGCAGATTGCTGTTGATATAAAAAATGGGGGGCTCAGTAAATTTCTGGTTCAACCTATTAGTTATGTCTATTATAGAATATTTGTTTTCCTAGGGCGAAAATTTTATCAGGGTGGTTTTATATTGCTAGCCTGCTTACTAGTGTTCTTTTTTGGAAATGTATTTTTTAAATTTGGTTTAAATGTTCAGAACATATTAGTTGTAATTATACCAATGATTTTATCAATTGTTCTTAATTTCTTTATTTATTACTGCCTTAGTTCTATTACATTTTGGATGACAGAGGTATCAGTACTATACTTTGGTATTAATGTAATAACAGCAGTGCTGAGTGGAGCATATTTTCCATTAGATATATTCGGAAATACTTTTTTAAAGGTTTTAAGCTGCCTACCCTTTAAATATACAATTTACTTTCCACTAAATATATTGGTAGGTAAAATAGAAAGCCGGGGAATCTTATTAGGAATAATGATACAGATGCTATGGATTATTGCTTTAAGCCTGCTATCAAAGTTTATTTGGAAAGCAGGCATGAAAAAATACATATCAGTAGGAGGATGAACATGTCTTTTGTATTTTCAGAGATAAAGAAGCACATTAAGTTATATTTTTTATTCATAAAGCTTAGTCTCATGTCTGTAATGGAATATAGGTCAAATTTTATAATAGGTATATTAGTAGAAATTTGCTTTTTATTTACCAAAATTCTATATTTAGTTGTTGTTTATAATGCAGGTGTTACAATAAACGGTTTCTCACCTGACTATATGACTTTGTATGTAGGAACATTTTCTATAATCTCAGCTATTTATAATGGATTTATAATGGAGAATTTTTACAATATACCAAGGCATGTAAAGACGGGAAGTCTTGATATGTTGATTACAAAGCCAATTTCATTACAGTTTATTTTAACACTAAGGCAAGCTAATTTTTCTATGATTTTTGCAAACCTTATTGGGGGTATAACAATGGTATCTATTGCATGGGATAGATTAGATATACAGCTTAGTCTAATAAATATTATTGGTTATATAGTTTTTATCATAAGTGGTATTATTATGGCCTATGCAGTATTCTTATTTCCTATGCTCATTTCATTTTGGATAGTTGAGACAAGCGCACTTATAGAGATCGCTGATCGAGGTTGGGAATTTAATTCAATGCCAATGGCTATATATACCAGAACAATTCAAAGAGTGGGGATGTTTATAATACCTGTTTTTGCCATCACCAATTTCCCATCTCTATTTTTAGTAAATAAACTTGAATTAACATATATAGTATGGGCAGTTGTAGCACCAATAATCTTTTTAATACTAATAAGGTTGTTCTGGAATTATGCTATAAGGAATTATACAAGTGCAAATATGTAATTTTAATGAGGAGTAAATAAATGGAAATAAAACTTATTAATATTGTTCGAGATTTATATTGGGATGATAGAGAAAGTCTAGATATGGAGATTTTGGCAGCATCTTTAATATTTTATAGACACAATGTAAATCTTATAAATTACAAATACAGTGAGATTTTTGATAATTCTGAAACAATTATTAAAGATATAGCAAAAGAAGCTAATGCTATTTTTGTAAACTTTGATTTTAGTACAGATGAAGACACTATGAATCTTATATATGAGATTGTAGATAGCATCAAAAAACATGAAGAGAATATTGCAATATTTATGGTAGGCGAACGGGCATGTCTCAATTATAGTGATATACTTCGTGATTGTCCATCTATTGATTATGTAATGCTATGTGAAGCTGAAAAAGCAGGCAGGGAGATAACTGAGATACTAAAGGATAGGCATAATATAAATAATTGCTTAGACTTCGCCTTTAGAGAAGTAGGTGAGATAAAGAAAGCACCTCAAAGACAAGATTTTGTTACTTCATATCCATGGGCCTTAAGAGACAAAGATATTTTGGAAAGTCTCCAAGTCGCAAAAGTAAGAACTGCTAGAGGATGTCTTGGAAGATGTAATTTCTGTGTAGATATTGGCTATGAAAAAAGCTGGCGTGGGAGAGAAATAAATGATATTGTTGATGAAATTGAATATATTACTAACACATATAATATTAAGCAATTCAATTTTCTTGATAATAATCTTGCAGACCCTGGCATTGAGGGTAAGACAAGACTTATTTCACTTATGGATAAAATCAATGAAAGACAGTTGAAAATATATTTTAACTGTTTGGCAAGAGCAGACTCATTTTGTTTGGAAGAGGACAATCTATTGATTAATAAAATGGGTAGAAATGGACTATTTAATATACTTATAGGGTTTGAATCTGGGTATCAAGAGGACCTAAGGTTATTTAATAAAAAAACTAAGGTTAGTGACAATTATAAGGCTTATGAAATGTTTGAACAACATAAAGTGAATGTCCTACCTGGATTTATTATGTTTCATCCTTATTCTTGTGTAGAAGGTCTTATAGCAAATGCTGAATTTTTAAAGAACATTAATAAATCTTATTGGTTTTTAGCTTATTGCAGTTCTTTAAAAGCATTTGCAGGAGTAGAATTTGTAAAAAAACTAAAGGAAGATAATTTGCTTTCGAAAGATTATAGCTTCAAGACTACGCTAAATTACAGATTTGTAGATAATAATATACAAGGTCTGGCAGAAACATTAAAAAATGCAAGACTTGACAGCAATACTATTAAGCTTGCTATGGGCTTAGAGGATGCTATGAACATATTAGCGAGAGTTAATAAAAACTATGTAGATTGGAATAAGGCAGAGCAGTTTAATAATAATATACAAGATTTATCTCAAGAATTTGGGCATTATGTTCATAATTATTTTATGAAATCTGTAGAAATGGTGTCATTGGGCTGGAATGAAACTTCTTATAATGAGCTATTTAACGAATTGGAAAGTAAAGCAGAAAAACTTAATGTAACTAATATAATTAAGGGATTTATGAAAAATAATATAGCTAATAAGGAGCTAAAGCATATCCTATATGCTAAGACTATTTTTTAACAGCATTTTTAAGGTTTAGTGTTCATTAGAATAAGGTATCTAAGATTTTAAATATAATAACGAAAGGATGGTATACAAATGAGTTTATTAGTTGATAAAACAGTAAAAGATTTTTGTGAAATACTTGCAAGTAAGGAGCCAGCACCAGGTGGTGGAAGTACAGTTGCTTTGTCTGGAGTATTGGGTGCTTCTCTTACAATGATGGTTGGAAATGTTTCCTTTGGCAAGAAATATTATGAGGCTTTAGAAGAAAGCATAAAGGAAGACTTTATGAAGGAATTTAATAATGTAACAAAACTTCAAAAGGAGCTTATAGCATTGGTTGACGAAGATACAGAGGCATTCAATAAATTTATGGATGTAACAAAGCTTCCTAAGGATACAGATAAAGAAAAGGCTATAAGAGAAAAGAGAATGCAGGAAGCACGTAAATATACACTTGAGGTTCCACTAAAAACTGCTAAAAAATGTCTTGAAGTGTTAGAAAATCAGACAATTATTGCTAAGCACGGCAATAAGACAGCAGTATCTGATGTAGGGGTAGGCGCATTACTTGCGTTATCAGGATTACAGGGTGCTATATTGAATGTAAACATCAACCTACCAGGTATAAAAGATGAAGCATTAAGAAATTTAGCAAGTACAAATTGCAATGAAATGGAAAAAAAAGGAAGAGAATTACACGATAGAATATTAGAGATAGTTAACAGTAGAATAGGCTAGAATGCAATAAGGATATTTACTGCTAGTAAAAAACACAGTATTAGCTCAAAAACCTTTTGAAGCAAAAAAAAGATTTAATAAGTTTATGAAATTCTTATAAAACTCAAACTCTACATTTTCAAAAAATAAATAAAGAAAAAGCAAAACTTAAAGCACCCATCCCTTTTATGGAAATCATAGATACGATATTAATGTCTTTGACTACACGATAGGATGCAAACCTAGCATATAAAACATATTGTTTTCTAAAAATAACCTATGGTATTTAAATTTCACCATTATCAATATAGTAAAATAACGAATATACATTGTGTGAATATATCATAAGAATTAGAGACTGAAAAGCTGGAAGTAATGATAAATCATATAGATAAAAATAAGCAGAACCAAATAAGAAGGTTTCATTTTTATGATGATGCTATAAGGACACTTTTATCAGATTTGCTCGTTAGAACTATAATTATGGATACCTATAATATTGGCAATATGCAAATTTCATTTAAGCAAAACCAATATGGCAAACCATATATAGCGGGTTTTAGTAGTTTTCATTATAATGTTTCGCATTCTGGCGATTGGATAGTATGTATTACAGATGAAGATACAGTAGATATAGACATAGAGAATAAATAACAAGGATGAGCTTTACAATTTGAGAGAAAAGATAGTGAAGTTAAGTAATATTATTTAAAGTCGAATAAGAAATCTTGAGGAATTTGAAGAGCTTAGCTCCGAATTATAGAAAATCTAAAATGGGGAGGGGGATAAAACATCTGTAGACTTTTACCAGGAGACTACTGTCCCCCACTTGCATAATGACTTTCACACATAAGTTATATTCCATAAAAGAAGCTTATTTTTATGTGGAAGAAATGTTCAAGCTATTTGGAAACTGTCAGATGTAGTGTTTTAAGACAGTATTGCAAGTAAACATTCAATAAAGTTAGCAAACCAATTGATGGATTAGTTGAGTCTATGAAAAAAGATTATAACATTTCCAATGATTCATATCAACTGGTTATGCCACTTAATCTTGAGACTGTGATTGCTTAGCGAAGTTTTGGAGGGGTTGGACTACCGTAAGTTAATGCAGGCATACTCACAAATAGGAAGACCACCAGCACCACCTAAAAGATTATTCAAGGTTATAATCTATGCGTATATGAATAATATCTATTCATCAAGAGCCATCGAATAAGCATGCAAGCGTGATATCAACTTTATGTGGCTTCTTGGCGGTGCAAAGGCTCCAGATCATAATACGATAAATCGATTTAGAAGTGAACGCCTTGCTGAGACTTTGGAAGACCTGTTTTATCAACTTATCAAGGCTTTAGGTCAGCTAGGTGAGATAGAGTATAAAAACTTGTTTGTTGATGGCACAAAGATTGAAGCCAACGCAAACAAGTATAGTTTTGTTTGGAAAAAAGCTACTGTAAAGTTTGAAAATCTACTACGAGAAAAAGTCCGAGAATTTTTCGAAGAGATAAATAAAAAGTATGAAGTATCTTACCTTTGGAAAAAGGATGCCGACAATTTAGATGAACTTAATAACATACTTGTATTTCTACAGGAACAGAAAGAAGCACAGGGGCTCGAGTTCGTCAGTGGTAAGGGAAAGCACAAAAAGCCACTGCAACTTCAAATAGAAAAGACTCGGGAATATATCGAAAAGCAGAACAAATACAGCAATTACAACGGCATATTTGATGGAAGAAACAGCTTCTCAAAGACTGACCACGATGCAATTTTTATGCATATGAAAAAAGATCACATGAGGAACTCACAACTGAAGCCTGGCTACAATATTCAGATAGGTGTGGAAGGCGGTTATATTGTTGGTATGGATATTTTCAGTGAGCGTTCTGACCAAATGACATTCATCCCATTTTCAGACAAGTTAGCCGAGAAACTACCACAAAGGCACGAAAGTGAAGAAAACTATATCTACTTGGATAGCAACCATCAGAAACCATATATTAAACCTCATACTTATGAAATTACGAAGAGCAAAAACTTTAAAAAGAAGATTGAGAAGCGTGAAAACATGGGGTATGACGAAGTATTAGATGGATTCCTATGCCACAACAAAAGGCGTTTAAAGTTTGTAGATACAATTAAGAAGAAATCCAAGAGTGGCTACGAATCCATGGTGAAAGTATATGAATGTGAGAATTGCGAGGACTGCCAATACAAGAGCCGTTGTACCAAGGCGAAAGGCAACAGACAACTTCACTTCTCACCTATATTTGCACAAAAGCGCCAGGCGTCTTTGGCGAATATCACTACTCCAGCTGGCATTATCCTAAGGGTGAACCGTTCAATTCAAGTTGAGGGTGCTTTCGGAGTACTAAAAGAGGATTATGGATTTAGAAGGTTTCTCACTAGAGGCAAACAAAACGTAAAGATCGAGTTTATGCTTTGGCTACAATATCAACAAACTGCATAAAAACATTCAATCTGAAAATTTGGGTGTAACTTTCTATGAAGTAATAGTCTCATAAAAATCCTAAACCAAAAATTTATGAAGGGTAAGAGAACCCTTGTTTTGTTGTCCCTAAAAACAAAGAAAAGATCAAGATTCCTTGGTAAATTACTTTGAAATCTTGATCTTTTTATTTTGGGAAAAAGAGATTATCTCAATTTTTTATTTTTGAGACAGCCCCTTTTGACATATTTAAAATCTCTTACAGATTGCTGCAACTCTTTCCTTAGCTGGTGTAAGGTCTTTATCTTTGTTCTCAATAGTCCAGTTGATGATATCGGCTATCTCGACCATTTCTTCCTTGCCAAAGCCTCTTGTAGTAGTAGCTGGAGTACCTATACGGATACCGCTGGTTACAAATGGACTTTGAGTTTCAAAAGGAACAGTGTTCTTATTAGCTGTTATACCGATTTCATCAAGAAGATGTTCTGCTTCCTTGCCTGTGATACCTTTGTTTCTAAGGTCAACAAGCATTAAGTGATTGTCTGTACCTCCTGATACAAGGTTAAAGCCTCTGTCAAGCAATGCTTGCGCAAGCGTCTTAGCATTCTCAAGAACCTTGTGTTGGTAGCTCTTAAATTCCTCAGAAGCAGCTTCCTTGAAGCATACTGCCTTAGCAGCTATAGTGTGCATTAGAGGGCCGCCTTGGATGCCTGGGAATATTGTTTTGTCAATATCCTTTGCATACTTTTCCTTGCAGAGTATTGCACCGCCTCTCGGACCTCTTAGAGTCTTGTGAGTAGTAGTTGTAACAAAATCTGCATATGGCACTGGACTTGGATGAACTCCTGCTGCTACTAGACCAGCTATATGAGCCATGTCCACCATCATATAAGCTCCAACCTCGTCACATATCTCTCTGATTCTTGGGAAATCTATTATTCTTGAATAAGCACTCGCACCTGATACTATCATCTTTGGCTTCTCTTGAAGTGCCATGCTCCTTAATTCGTCATAATTGATATAGCCTGTTTGGTCAACTCCATAGGATACAAACTTGTAAAGCTTTCCTGAAAAGTTAACAGGACTACCATGGGTCAAGTGTCCACCGTGGGATAGATTCATACCAAGTACAGTATCGCCAGGGGTAAGCACTGCGAAATAAACACCCATGTTTGCTTGTGAGCCTGAGTGAGGCTGTACATTTGCATGTTCAGCTCCATAAAGCTGTTTCATTCTGTCACGAGCAATGTTTTCTGTCATATCAACATACTCACAGCCACCATAATATCTTTTGCCTGGATAGCCTTCTGCATATTTGTTTGTAAGGTGTGAGCCCATTGCTTCCATAACTGCTTGACTTACGAAGTTCTCAGAAGCTATAAGCTCAATCTTGCTTGACTGTCTATTTATTTCCAATTCCATGGTTTTAAATAATACTGGATCTTGCTGTTTTAATATTTCGTACATTTAGTTCCCTCCTGTTATATAGAGGCAGGCATAAAAGCCTGCCTTTAATATTTATCTTTTTGGCTGAACTAGGTGTATTGCCTCACCCTTTAAACCACATACTGCTTCATGGAAGGCTTCGGATAAGGTTGGATGAGCATGTATAGTATTTTTTATATCATCAATCTTTAGCTTTGCACTAATTGCAAGGGTACCTTCGTGAATTAAATCTGAGGCATGGGGGCCCATTATATGAACTCCGATTATTTCCTCTTGTTCATTAGAAAGAACCTTTACAAAGCCTTCGCTTTCTCCAAGCGAAAGAGCCTTTCCGTTGGCTCCAAACAAAAACTTGCTGGCATTGTATTTTATTCCTTGCTCTTTAGCCTCGTCTTCTGTTATACCCACTGACGAAATCTCAGGGAAAACAAATATACAATCTGGAACAGGAGAGTGTGAGCTGTTTTCAACTCCCATTATTTTTTCTGCAACACTAATTCCTTGATGAGATGCTGCATGGGCAAGCATATTCTTACCGTTAACATCCCCGATTGCATAGATATCCTTAATATTTGTTTCATAATTTGCATCAACCTTGATTCCTCTTTTGCTGAACTCAATGCCGACACCCTCTAGGTTTATACCCTCTAGCAAAGGATCTCTTCCTGTGGCAACTAGAAGTGCTTCTGCTTCTACTTCATATTTGCCCTTTTTATTTTCACCTATAACATAAAAGAGACCATCTCTTTTTTCGATTTTGTCTACACTACAGTCAGTAATTAACTCGACACCTTTTTTCTTTACTGATACAGAAAATCTTTTTACGATGTCACTATCTACTCTTTTAAGTATACTAGAACGGTTAATTACAGTAATTGTTGAGCCCATAGCACTAAATATCCCTGCGAATTCCATACCTATTATACCACCGCCAATAATAGTAAGGCGTTTAGGTATTTCCTTGAAGTTTAATAGCTCGTCGCTTGTAAGTATTCCCTCTAAATCAGCACCTTCTATTGGGGGGATACTAGTTTTGGAGCCTGTAGCAATTATGATATTTTTAGCTGTAAGCTCTTTTGTACTTCCATCAAAAAGTGTGACAGCAATGGTATTCTTGTCTATTAAGGAAGCTGTTCCGTTAATAACTTCAATCTTATTAGCCTTTAGAAGCTGCTCGATGCCAGAAACTAATTGGTCTACAACCTTTTGTTTTCTGCTTTGTACTTTTTCAATATTAATGCTGTATCCATCAAGCTCAATACCAAATTCCTTTATATGCTTTAAGGTATTTAATATTTCTGCGTTTCTCCATAGAGCCTTCGTTGGTATACAGCCTCTGTTTAGGCATGTACCTCCAACCTTATCTTTTTCAATAAGGCAAACGTCAGCCCCAAGCTGGGCAGCCTTTATAGCTGCCACATAGCCACCAGGGCCTCCACCTATTACTATCACATCTTTATTCATAGAAATCCCCCTTACTTGCTCCACTTTAGCACTGGTGTTCTAGCCGCTTTTACCTCGTCTAATCTTCTAACAGGAGTGTCATGAGGTGCAGACTTTAGAAGCTCTGGATTTGTCCTAGCTTCTTTAGCTATTGTAATCATAGCATCAATGAAGCTGTCCATTGTTTCTTTGCTTTCTGTCTCTGTCGGCTCAATCATTATTGCACTGTCAACGATGAGTGGGAAGTATATTGTCGGTGGATGGTAGCCATAGTCAAGAAGTCTCTTTGCAATATCTAAAGTTGATACCTCATGATAATCAGGATCTAAACCACCCAATACAAATTCATGCTTGCAAACGCCATCAATAGGAAGATAATAGAAGTCCTTAAGTCTTTCTTTTATATAATTAGCATTAAGAACTGCCATTTCACTTGCCTTCTTAAGACCCTCTGCACCCATAGTCATTATATAGGAATAAGCCTTAACCATAACACCAAAGTTACCGTAGAAGCTTTTTACTTTACCTATGGAAAGAGGTTTATCATAGTTTAAAACATATTTATTAGCTTGCTTTTCTACAACAGGTACAGGGAGGAAGTCAACCAATCTCTTGGATACTCCTATAGGGCCGCTTCCAGGACCGCCGCCGCCATGTGGGGTAGAGAAGGTCTTGTGAAGGTTCAAGTGAACCACGTCAAAGCCCATGTCTCCAGGTCTTGTAATTCCCATTATGGCGTTCATATTTGCGCCATCATAGTATAAAAGACCGCCAGCTTGGTGTACTAGGGAGGCGATTTCCTTTATGTTCTTTTCAAACAAGCCCAATGTGCTTGGATTTGTAAGCATCAAGCCTGCAATTTCATCACTTAGAACAGCCTTTAAGCTTTCTAAATCAACTGCACCGTTTTCATCTGATTTTATTTCTACAACATCAAAGCCTGCTACTGAAGCACTTGCTGGGTTTGTGCCATGAGCAGAGTCAGGAACTATTATCTTGTTTCGCTTATGGTCTCCCCTGTTTTGATGGTAAGCCTTAATTATCATAAGCCCTGACAGCTCACCATGAGCACCAGCTGCTGGTTGTAAGCTTACTTGCTCCATACCTGTTATTTCTGAAAGCATATCACCTAGCTCAGACATAAGCTGAAGTGCACCTTGTGCTGTTTCTTCAGGCTGGTATGGATGTACTCCTGTAAACTTTGAAAGTGAAGCTATATCCTCGTTTATCTTTGGGTTGTACTTCATAGTACAGGAACCTAGTGGATAAAAGCCAGTATCAAGTCCAAAGTTTTTGTTTGAAAGCAGTGTAAAGTGTCTGACTATGTCCACCTCACTAACTTCAGGTAGCTCTAGCTCTTTTTCCTTAAGCATTGCTTTTGGGAATACCTCGCTTAGATTTACTTCAGGCACATCACATGCAGGAAGAGTGTAAGCAATTCTGCCTTCTCTGGATATTTCAAATATTAGCTTGTTATAATCTTTCATCATTACACCTCCTACATACCCTTCATGATATCAACCAATTGGTCGATTTCTGATTTTGTTCTCTTCTCTGTTACACAGAAAAGAAGTGCATTTTCCATGCCTGCATAATCTCTAACTAGAGCATATCCACCTAGTATATTATGTTTTAAAAGCTCTGCATTTACTTCTGAAGCTTTTTTATTGCCTTTTACAACAAATTCCTTGAAGAAAGGTTTGTTGAAAACAGGCTCAAATTTACCTGTAGCAATAAGCTGGTTGTATGCATAATGAGCTTTATTTGAACTTTGAACTGCAACTTCCTTTAAGCCTTGCTTACCCATTGTTGAAAGGTAAATGGAGGCAGTAAGCGCATTTAATGCTTGGTTAGAACAGATATTGGAGGTAGCCTTTTCTCTTCGTATATGCTGTTCTCTTGCCTGCAAGGTAAGAACGTAGGCTCTCTTGCCATCAACATCTGTTGTCTCGCCTATTATTCTGCCTGGAAGCTTTCTCATAAGCTTAGTTGTAGCAGCCATAAAGCCTAGATATGGACCGCCAAAGCTTATGCTGTTTCCGAAGGCTTGACCTTCGCCAACAACTATATCAGCACCCATTTCACCAGGAGTCTTTAGTATTCCAAGTGAAATTGGATCAACTACATTTACTATAAATAATGCTTTGTTTTGATGTGTTATACCTTCTACTTCACTTAAATCTTCAACTATACCGAAGAAGTTTGGGTTTTGTACGATAACACCTGCTGTAGTATTTGATACAGCAGCCTTTAGCTTTTCTATATCTGTAACACCGTCTTGACTGTCAATCTCTACTACTTCTACTCCGCTAAATCTCATATAGGTAGCAAGTACCTTGCGGACTTCAGGATGTACTGTCTTTGAAACGACAATGGACTTTCTCTTTGTGTTTTCTGCAGCCATCATAGCAGCTTCGGCACAGGCAGTAGCCCCGTCGTACATTGATGCATTTGCTACATCCATACCAGTAACATTAGCTATCATCGTCTGATATTCAAAGATAACCTGTAAGGTTCCTTGGCTTATCTCTGGTTGGTATGGAGTATAAGCTGTATAAAACTCAGAACGAGAGGTTATGTGCTTGATAACTGAGGGTATATAGTGGTCATAAGCACCTGCTCCCAAGAAACATACCATATCTTCTGTACTTTTATTCTTGTTTGCAATGTCATTTATATGCTTTGTAAGCTCAAGCTCTGACATAGCCTCGCCAAGGTTAAGTTTTTTGGAAAACTTAACCTCAGCAGGTATATCTGCAAACAGAGCATCAATTGAGTCTATTCCGATTGTTTGCAGCATTTGCTTTTCTTCAGTTTTTGTGTTTGGTATATATGGAAACATGTTGTACCCCCCTATTGTTCGTTGCAGAGGGCTTCGTATGCTTCAGCATCCATAAGCTTATCTAGGTCTGACTTATTACTTAAAGTAACACTAATCATCCAGTTTGCATAAGCATCTTGATTTAAAAGTGATGGGTCGTCAACAACAACATCGTTAGCTTCAAGAACTGTACCTGAAGCAGGCATGTAAATGTCTGAAGCTGCTTTAACTGACTCAACAGCGCTAAAGGATTCGCCTGTGCCAAACTCAGTACCTACTTCTGGCAATTCAACGAATACAATATCACCCAAAGCATGTTGAGCAAAATCTGTTATTCCGATATAAGCCTTTTCACCTTCTACCTTTAACCATTCATGATTTTCTGTGTAATATAAACCCTTTAATACGTTCATTTAAATTCCTCCTAATATTCATTTTATTTTTATTTAAAAGCTTAAGTGCTTTTTGAAACGTTTTATGAAGTAATATTATGAATGTTATTTCTTGTAGTTCTTAGTTAAGAATTTCTTGCTTATTACTTCTGCCTTTAGTGGTTTGTTTCTTACTATGATATCAATTTTGGTTCCTAGCTCAGCATAATTAGCATCTACAAGAGCTAAACCAATGTTTTTCTTAAGAGTTGGTGACATGTAGCCTGTTGTAACAACACCTATAACCTTACCATCAACAGCAGCTTCATAACCATGTCTTGGAATACCCTTGTCTATCATTTCAAAACCAACAACTTTTCTTTTTAGACCTTCCGCCTTTTGTTTTACTAAGGCATCCTTACCAATGAAGTTTTCTTTGGTAAGCTTAACAAATATGCCAAGTCCAGCTTCAAGAGGACTAATATCCTTTGATATTTCATTGCCATACAAAGGCAGTGTTGCTTCAAATCTAAGAGTATCTCTACAGCCAAGTCCGCAAGGCTTAAGACCTAAATCCTTACCTGCTTCCATTAATTTGTCCCAAACTGTTTCTATATCCTTATTTGCAGCATATATTTCAAAGCCATCTTCTCCTGTATATCCTGTTCTTGAGATAAGACAATTTATGCCTGCAATATTTACATCTCTTTTGCAGAAGAAAAACTTAACCTCATCAAGATTTGTATCTGTTAGCTTTTGAAGTATTTCTTGTGCTTTGGGACCTTGAAGAGCTACCTCGGAAACCTGATCTGATAGGTTAGTAAGCTCTACCTTGTAGTTATTCTTGTTATCCTTCATCCATTGGAAGTCTTTGTCTACATTACTAGCGTTTATTACCAGATAGAAGTGTTGGTCGTCAAATTTGTATGTGAGTAGATCATCAACTACTCCTCCGTCAGGGTAACACATAAGTCCATACATTACCTGATTGTTCTGTAATACAGAGATATCATTTGTTGTAAGGTTTTGAACAAAGTCAAATGCTTCAGGACCCTTTACATCTACTTCACCCATATGAGATACATCAAATATCCCTGCTTTATTTCTTACAGCTTCATGCTCAGAAATTAAACCCTCATATTGTACAGGTAAAGCCCAGCCTGCAAAGTCTATTACCTTGCCGCCAGATTTTTCGTGTGCACCAAAAAGTGCTGTTTTTTTAACGTTTTCCATGACTGTCCTCCTTAATATAAATATTTTTATGTAGATTAGTTTGCACAAAAAGAGGTATAAGATGTCATACTAATTCTACTATGCCATTTTATACCTCTGTTTTTTTACCTGAGAGCTTCGCTTTTTATCGCTTTCTCCTTCGGTGCTAAAAGCTTTTCAGAGTTCCATCCAATAACGGTACATTTGCCTGAAAGTTTCTATGAAAACCGGCGTTTTTCTAATTGCTTCTTCGGCTCCTTGAAGGGCTAAATTCTAAGCCTTCAAGGCATCTCCCGTTATTATCATATGGATATTAAGTTAATTAGGATAAATAGTATATCCTAAGCAAATATATTATCATAGAAAAGAGTAAAAATCAACCAATTGTTATAGCAGAATGGTGTATTATATAGGAATTATTATGACATTTTTTTAACTATATCTTTTTTATGGTTTTTACCCTCTCACTCATTGACAGATATTAGAGACTAAATTAATATTAAATACGACAAATATGGTTTACACTAAACATATAAGAAATTTAACGTATAGAGGTGAAGGTTATGAGTAATATCAGCATAATGGATATAATGGGACCGATAATGATAGGTCCATCAAGCTCACATACTGCAGGGGCGGAGAAGCTTGGTAAGGCGGCAAGCAGCATAGGAGGAAGTGACTTTGATGAAGCTTTGTTCTACCTTCACGGTTCCTTTGCGAAGACATATATGGGTCACGGAACGGATAAAGCTCTAGTAGCAGGTATCTTGGGAATGGAGCCCGATGATGAGCGACTTAAGGATTCTTTTGATATTGCTAAGGCAAAAGGCATAAAAGTTGATTTTATAGAGGCTGATCTTGGTGAGGTACACCCGAATACTGTTAGAATAGTTTTAAAAAATAAGGGACAGGTAATATTGACAGTAATGGGCTCTTCAATTGGCGGTGGTAATATACTAATAACTGAAATTGATGGGTGCAGCTTAGAGATAAGCGGAAAATATCACGTGGTTATAGTTAAGCACAAGGATGCTAGGGGTATGGTTAGCAAGATTACCGGAGCTTTAGCACAGAACGATGTAAATATTGCAACCTTAACAGTAAGCAGGGAGAGCAAGGGAGAGGTGGCAACCACTATAATAGAAACTGATAATAAGACACCAGAAAATGCGGTGGAGGCGATTCTGGGTATGGAAAATATAATATCGGTAAAAAGAGTAGCTGCGATTGTTTAAGGTTGAAGCATATATAACACATTTGTAATAGAGTTATTAGGAGGATATTATGTATAGCAAGGCATTTGAAATTTTGAAGCAAGCAAAGGAAGAGAACTGCAAAATAAGCGATATAGTGCTAAAGAATGAATGTAAGCTGGCAGAAGCTAGTGAGCAGACAATACGAGACAGGGTAAGAGCTGTACTTAAGGTTATGCAGGATGCTTCTGAAGCAGCAATAAAAAAAGAAACTACATCTCTAAGTGGTTTAATCGGTGGAAATGCTGTTAAAGCAGATAAATATAGGGCTACAGGAAATACAGTATGCGGTGATACTGTGAATAGAGCAATAGCAAGAGCACTGTCAAGCTCAGAGATAAACGCTTCTATGGGCAGGATAGCGGCTATGCCTACAGCAGGTGCAAATGGAATAGTACCTGCTGCGGTTATCACTGCCGGAGAAAAGCTTGGAGTAGATGAGGAAGCAATGATAGATGCACTGTTGACTGCATCGGGTGTGGGACAAATAATAAAGAAGAATGCTACACTATCGGGAGCGGAGGGAGGCTGTCAAGCAGAGTGCGGAGCTGCCGCAGCAATGGCGGCAGCAGCAGTGGTAGAGATGTATGGCGGTACACCTGAAATGGCTTTTCACGCAGCAGCAATTGCTTTGAAAAGTGTTTTGGGACTTGTATGTGATCCTGTGGCAGGCCTTGTGGAGGTACCATGCTCTAAACGCAATGCATCAGGGGTGGTAAATGCAATGGCAAGTGCTGATATGGCATTAGCAGGCATAACAAGTGCAATACCCTTTGATGAAGTGGTAGATGCTATGTATAAGATAGGAAAGGTAATGCCTGTGTCACTTAGAGAAACTGCTTTGGGAGGGTTGGCGGCTACACCGACAGGTCAAGCAATACGCTGTAGACTGGTTGACAAAAAATAAAGCTAAATCTAAAATAGAGCTTGTATAGAGTTGAATTGAATTTAAATAGATTTTTTGTTACAAGAAAGGAATTTAAGTATGCATACAAAAAAACCAGAATGGCTCAGAATGAAAATTCAAGGTGGACATATTTCAAATGAGGTTAATAGTATTTTAGAAGAGCTTTCTTTAAACACTGTATGTAAGGAAGCAAACTGCCCAAATAGAATGGAGTGCTTCAACAGAAGAACCGCAACCTTTATGATTCTTGGCAGTGTCTGCACTAGAAATTGTACTTTTTGCAATGTTACAAAGGGCGAACCACAGACAATTGATATTGAAGAGCCAAGGAAGGTTGCAATTGCTGTAGACAAGCTTAAGCTAAAACATGCAGTTATCACCTCCGTTACTCGTGATGATTTGAACGATGGAGGCGCAAACCAGTTTGTAGAAGTAGTAAAAGAGATTAGAGCATTAAATAAGGGCATAACAGTAGAAATACTGATACCTGATTTTGGTGGAGACCCTTCATCCCTTGCTAAGGTTATAGCTGTAAAGCCAGATATAATAAACCATAATGTAGAAACAGTACCTGAGCTATATCCGACGGTAAGACCTAAGGCTATATATCAGCGTTCTCTTGAATTGCTTAGAAGAGTAAAGGAAGCGGATCAGTCGATTTTTACTAAGTCTGGTATTATGCTGGGACTCGGTGAAACAGAGGAGGGCGTCATTAACGTAATGAAGGATTTGAGAAGCGTTGGCTGTGATATATTAACAATAGGACAATACTTAGCACCTTCTGGCAAGCATCATCCTGTAGTGGAGTATGTGCATCCTGATATATATGCAAAATACAAGAATATAGGAATGGAGCTTGGGTTTAAGAACGTGGCTTCTTCACCTTTGGTAAGAAGCTCATATCATGCCGATGAGGTACTGGCAGATAAGTAAAAATCAAGGGAGCTAATCATATTATTAAATTCATATTTATATAGATTATTGCAATTTTAAAGCTAAAAGAACCGACCGAAACCGCTGAAAAAGTCGCCATATTTTAAGAATATGCATTAATTAGGAATGATAAGTCATAAACTTATGTTATAAATACTTTATAGCGAGTTTAGGGCTTAAAATTTATGCGGAATATAGGATATGTGCTAGGTGAAAAGGCTATTAGGTAATAAGAAATATACATATAAGGAAATTGCACAAAATAAATATGAATTGCAAACAAATAACCAACAAAACGTCGTGCCTGGCACTTATAGTTTGCTCAAAAATATGTTGTATGATGCTAATTTTAGTATATTATTAGCGTTTTGCAACGATATAAATTGGAGGGGAATTTATGTATTGTTCAAACTGTGGTTCAAGTTTATCTGAAGAGACGAAGTATTGTAGTGTATGTGGAGTACATATAGCTGAGAAAAACAATTGTATAAACGATGAAAAAGGAAGTTGCGGTAATGACAGTGTAAATGTTATAGGGTTTTCTTCAAGAATCAAGGATCCTGCATTCGAAAATTATATTAAAAACACAAATAGGTGGTCATGGATATTTTCTCTTATCATAGCATTAGCTGCTGTCATAGGTTTTTATATCTATGGGGAGACCAGTTCTGAAATGAGTAATCCAGAGGCATTATATATTGGTCTTGGTATAGGAGCAATGTTTATTATCATAGCCATGTTTCAGATTATTGGAAGAAGCAGAAGTAAAACATGGGATGGGGCAGTGGTAGATAAGAAAATAGAGAAGAAACGACGCAAACGTTCATCTGGGGAAAATGACTACTATTGGGAGGAATATACAAATTTTGTTGTCTTTATACGTGCTGACAGTGGGAAAAAACATGAAATCAGCACGGAGAATGATGATACTGTTTATAACTATTATCAGATAGGTGATAGAGTTAGGCATCATGCTGGTTTGAATTCTTATGAAAAATATGATAAATCAAAGGATTCAATAATTTTCTGTAATGCTTGTGCAAGTTTAAATGATATACAGGACGAATATTGCATTCGCTGTAAATGTCCACTGCTTAAATGATGGAAAGGAAGAATACTTGGCAAATGAGTGAAAAAATTGAATGGTCAATAAGGGTTTCAATATTCCGCAACATGATTATTTTAAAGCAAATGGGAATAGCGATCGGAATTCCCTTTGGGCTGCTGATAGTTGTTCTGCTATTTACCACAAAAGCAAATATATATTCGCTATATGCAATAGGACTTTTGGCAGCATTGTTCCTATTTACATATTTGCTCATCAGAATATTATGGGGTGGTAAATATCATGTTGCATTTGTGATAGACGGTAAAGGGGTACGTTGCTATACACAGAAAGGTCAGGCTCAAAAAAATTACTTGCTAAATGTACTGACAGTTGTGCTTGGAGCACTATCCCAAAAACCAGCTGTTGTAGGAGCAGGACTGCTTGCCCAGTCAAGACAGGACATATTGATTAAGTGGAAAAATATCAGAAAAGTGAGATATTACCCTGGACAGAAGGTTATTACAATTAAGGGTGGTTTTACGGAAAATATTGCGTTGTTTTGTACAAAAGAGAATTATCAAGAGATAGAAGAATTTATAAAATCCCATTTTTAAAAGCAGCGGGGTCGGTTCTTTTTGCTTTTAGGGACAACGGGGATAGACATCTCGTCCTTAAGCCCTGTCTACCACGCTCTTTGATATTTCTCTTATTGTTACTTCGTTAACTAATTTAAGCTTCTTTAAAATTTCATCTCTTTTGCTCTTTTCCAGCTGTCTCAATTCCGTTAGATTCATTACATTTAATTTTTTAAGTATTCTCTAACTTCGCTATCTGATACTCTGGCTTTTACTTCATCTTCTAAACACATATCATTATTCCTTCGTTTGTTAAAGCCCTTATAGAAGCAAAAAGAACCGACAGACTGTGTGATAACTCCAGTAATTGGTTAACATATGCATAAAAAAATATGATATAATACACCCTAATAATTTGAAAGGGTGAAATTATGAGATATATTGATGGTGTTGATAGAAAAAGGAAAATCTCTTTTCCTGAATATATTGATGATTACATTACCGACGACAATCTTGTGAGGGCAATCGATGCCTTTGTTGATTCGCTCAATATTATTGAACTAGGATTTAAAAATGCTAGTCCCTCAAATACTGGACGACCTGGATATGACCCTCGAGTTATTCTTAAGCTATATATTTATGGATATTTGAATAGAATCAACTCATCTAGAAGACTTGAAGCTGAAGCATATAGAAATATTGAACTTATGTGGCTTCTTAGAAAACTAGTACCTGATCATAAGGTGATATCCGACTTTAGAAAAGATAATAAAGAATCAATAAATAAGGTTTTTAAGCAATTCGTAGCACTATGTAAACAGTGGGATCTTTTCGGTATGGAAGTGGTTGCTGTTGATGGCTCCAAGTTCAGAGCTTGTAACTCTAAGAAGAAGAATTACAGTGAGAAGAATTTGAACCGAAGAATTAAATATCTTGATGAAAAGATTCAAAAATACATGTCTGAGATAGATAAAAATGATGAGTCCGAGCAATCAAGCCGCAAACCAACTAAAGAAGAAATTAAGAAAAAATTGAAAGAATTAAAAAATCGCAAAGAACTATATGAAGGCTACAAACATCAATTGGAAGAAAAAGACATTAATGAAATATCGACAACTGACCCAGATGCGAGACTGATGGCTGTGAACAATAATGGAATAGATGTGTGCTACAATGTCCAGACTGTCGTAGACAATAAGCACAATCTGATAGTAGATTGCCATATCATAAATAATCCTACAGATCATGGACAGTTAAGTGAAATGAGCGTTCGTGCAAAGAATATTTTTGAAGTTGATACGATTACAGCTCTTGCTGACAAAGGATACTACAACGCAGATGACTTGAGGGAATGTGAAAAAGAAAGTATAACAACATATGTTTCAAAGCAAGTATTCTCAAACTCTACAGGAGAAAGAGAATTCTATTCAGATAGGTTTAAATATGACAAAGAAAGTAATATATATATCTGTCCTGCTGGACAAGAGTTAAATTGCATAAGAAGAAAGCTAATTGATGAGAACACAAAAGCTTTGAAATATAAAAATTTCAAAGCTTGCAGCAAATGTGAACTGAAAGATAAATGTACTAAAAATAAAGATGGACGTGTTATCACAAGGTCAATAGACCAAGACTTTTTAGATACTGTTGATCAAAGAACTAATGGTAACAAAGAACTTTATAGAACCCGACAAATGATTGTAGAACATCCTTTTGGTACAATAAAAAGAGGTTGGGGATTATCGTATTTTCTGACTAAGAAATTAGAGTCAGTAACGGCGGAGGCCTCTTTGGCTTTTTTAGCCTATAACATGAAAAGAGTGATGAACATCATAGGTGTAAAGAAAATAATAGAGAGATTAAAAGGTTTAAACCCACTTTTTAATCTCTCTATAGATAAACTACCAAATTCAGGTTAATATGCCACCATGATTTTACATATGAGCATGTGCGAAAGTTGCTATCTAACCCTTATCTAAGGAGTATTTTGGTATTATCACACAGTCTGACGACCCCAGTGCTTTTATTCAGTGCTTTTATTGGATGAAATACGATTTTTTTATAAAAGTTTTTTGTATTGGAGACTTACAGAAAAAAATGGTATATAATAAAAATAATAACATAAATGATAAAAAGTAATAGACTAACTGACGAATTTGACAACAATTATTTGGGAGTGAACATATGGGAAATAAGTTAAAGCTAGAAGACATAATAATTTTAAATGAGGGGCAACAAGCAAAGATATTAATTGAAGCTAAATATGGCACATTGAAGAATTTTTATCAGCAAGTAAACCCTTCGATTTC
>JBAVGO010000173.1:0-2383 GCA_049684915.1 Lutisporaceae bacterium
CCTTTACCTCTCGTCTCTGGATTTGCAATTAGCATACCTATATCAGCTATTCCTTGGTTGTTTTTTTGAATATGATAATCTATTATTCCTATTGGTTTATTTTCTTTATCCTCTATAATTGCATACATAACATTATAGTCAGAAAAGCTATTCTTAATACTTTCAATATATATATCCTTGTAAAACATATTTGCTCCCATGAAATCGCCCATACACTCTTGTTCTGCAGTCCACTTATAGAATAACTCCAAATCATCTTTATCTATCGGTCTTATATTGACCTTTTGACCCTTAAGCATATTATTCTTCCCCCTTATGTAATTCTTAGTTCATCTATCGCACAGTCATGTAACTAAACTTCTTTTTTATATACTTGCTTACTCATGACTTCAATTTTATAAGCTTCGATAACCAACTCATCGACTAATCGAAAATCAACTCCTATTTCTTCAGCTTTTCTGTACACCGCAGCGTACTTATTAATGAATTTGTCCCAATATTCTTCTTGACTCACTATATTTCACCTTCCTTTGTTAATTTCTATCATCAATTTACAAAACTCAGGAAAAGTGATATATTAATAGAAGTAAATAGGTTTCTTTTTGCATTGGATAACCTATTACTCTTGGTTGGGGCTGGAGAAATCCAGCTCTTTCACTTTTCCGATTGATATAATATGCTTTACCCCCCCTTTCAAATAAGATGTAATGTCTTGTTACATTGAGTTTACTCTGTTATTTTAGCAAACTCATAAATAATTGTAAAGTTTTTCTGTTGTAAATATATGTAATCAAGTAGGAGCTTTGGGACAAATCAATAATAAATAATAAACAATAGAGTTTTTTAGTAGCTTAAGTTAAATTTAGATTTGAAATTAAATGAAAATGCCATGTTTGATAAGAAACATGGCATATATATGTCGTTTGATGTCGGAAATTTACATTTATTATTTTAAAATCCCTGGAAATAAATAGAAGGCGTAAAACCTTCTATTGGGTAACTATTTTTACTTTTTTATTGGTTCTTTTATGCACAAAGTGTATGGTTCATTACCATCCGCAGCATTTACATTTACTGGATTTACTGTCGATATGGCAACTACAAACAAAACTATGATTATAGTATACATTAACACTGTTCTAAGCTTATTCATTGTATACCTCCTTTTTTCTTATCTTTTCACTTATTCTTCCCATACACGAATATAAATCATGTTTATATATATAATTATCTGTATTATCTTTTATATGACATATTACATCATACATTTCATTTAATAAATACGTATCCTCTAAATAGTTTATAAAGCCAATTATATTATTCATTATATCTTTTTTATTAATAGGAGCACTAATAGTTTTCTTTAAGATATCAAAATATTCATAGCAGCCTGAAGTGTCACCAAGCATTAATTTTACCTCTGCATAGGTTTGATAAATCAACATATATTGGGAAATTAATTTACCTTCTCCTAATAAGCTCTTTGCTTGTTCAATAAATTTTATCGCTTGGTCGTAATCTTTCAAAATACAATATATGTCTGCTATATTGTTAAGTGCCATAGTCCTTCCATATACATCCTTGTCATGAAAATGCATAAGTGCACGATAATAGTATTCCTTTGCTTTTTCATAGTCTCCTTCTCTTTTATAAGTAGAGCCTATTGATAAAAAAGCAGCACCCTTATCACTCATTGATTCGGTTTGAGTATCCCCATATTGGATTGATTTTTCTAGATATCCTCTTGCTTCTGTGTGCTTTCCCTCTGCATTACATATTACTCCTCTATAATAATAATATTTATACAAAGCTTCGTTGCTTATATGATTATTTTCTATATATGCTTGAGCTTTTTTAAATAGAATTTCTGATTCATCAACATTCTGTTCCTTAAAATAATGATTTGCTAATTCTACGATTAGTAGTGTTAAGATATTATTGTCTCGATATCTTATAAAGTCGATAGCCTTGTTATAATATTCAATCATTTTCTGATTGTCATTTCTATAAAAATAATTTTTCGCGATATTTCTATACATCAAAGCAGTTTCGTTTACAAGCTTAAGCTTGCTGCATAGCTCAACAAGCTTATTAAAAAGCTCAAGATCTGACTGTTCTTTATAAAACATAGTGTTATTATATATTTCATTTACATATCTTGTTAATTGTACTTGCTTGCTCAGGACAATGTCATTCCATCCCTTGTCAGATTTACTAACTACTAAGCACTTGAAGGTTTCTGAATGTATCTTATCGGTGCAGCAATAATTCATAATTGACTTTAAAGAAATCGAAGGGTTTACTTGCTGATAAAAATTCTTCAATGTGCCATATTTAGCTTCAATTAATATCTTTGCTTGTTGCCCCTCATTTAAAATTATTA
>JBAVGO010000174.1:0-10670 GCA_049684915.1 Lutisporaceae bacterium
TCGGAATACCATCCTTCAAAAGCAACTTGACTCCTAGTAAAGTAAATAACATTCCTGCCAAGCTGGCACTCAATCCAATAATTAGGTTTTCTAAACAAATAATACCTAAAACGGTTCTATGCTTTACTCCTAAAGCCAACATTGTTCCAATTTCACGTAATCTTCTATGTATTGACATCAAGGATAAATTAAACACTAGTGCACATATGATTACGACACATGCAACTCCTAAAAGAAGGATGGATATATAAGCACCAAACGAAGCATAAATAACCTCGCTTCCCACATCATCCCAAAGAAATGCTAAGCCATCATAATCCTTTGCAATATTGTTTAAACGGCTTAGTGCCGAACTGCTATCTACACCTGACTTAAGATAAATCAAAACCTCCGTTGCAACATCATCAATTCCTATTAACTGCTCCCCATCCTGTAAATTTATAATCAATGAATCCTGTCGCATAAAATTCATATTTTCATCATCTAGAACTCCAACAATCTCAAACTCCATCTCAGTTACATCAGCGTTTACGTTCATTGTATTTACTACAATCTTGTCTCCCATAGAAAGATTAAGCCGATTCATATAGGTTTCACCCATTAACGCTTCATTAGTATTCTCAATATTACGTCCTTCTTTGACGTCAAGGTCCGAAAACCTTATTTCTTCTGTTGTATCAACTCCTAAAAGGTTCATATAAGCAGAACCGCTTATACATTTAACTTCTACTCCTTTTCGGATCCTTGTTAGAATGCCTAGAACATCTTTATCCTCTAACAGTTTCTGACGAAGCTGACTAACATTAGAAACTACGTTTAATTCATCGGATGAGGCCTTTCCTAATGCAAACTCATAGTTCTCATTTTTTATCATAATGTCTCCTGTAAATATCTTTTTACAAGCATTTTGCATTGAAGACTTTATTGCTTCTGCACCTATAACATTGACAGTCAATGCACTGGTCGCCAAAAAGAACACAATACATATAATAATTTGTTTTTTTAAATTCGTTTTTACATTTCTTAGTGCCATTTTTAATACAATCATTTCATGGTATCCTCCTAATCATGCAGCTTTTTTAGTGACTTTGATTTTACATATTGAATTGGTTTAAAAAATACTTCATTCCCTTCTTTAAATTCTATTTCTTCCTTTGAAATCTCATTTAAAAACGAAGTAATACTACGAAATCCCGCCACAAAGCTCATATAACAGCGAATATTATTATCATGATGTTTTTTATACATTCGCTTCAAATTAGCACTCATATCGGATAACATTCTATCCCCATTAGTAGCGTGGTCAACATGATAATTCTTAACCTGATTACTATGCTGAAAGGAATATCCATTTAAGTGAAAACGGTACCCCATCTCAATATCTTCTAATCCCCAACCTATAAATTCTGTATCAAATAACCCAGACTTTTCAATTGCTTTCCTTTTTACTGAGCAATTGCTAAACAAACAACATATCCATCCTATTCTTTTACTTACCTCCGGATTACTATATAGCAACGAAGTTAAATCTAAATAGGAATCTCCCACTACATAATTTTCTATTTCAGAAATACTCTGTGTTTCTGAATAAACAATCTTTCTTACATCTTCTAAATGTTCAAAAGATATGTGATTTACCTTGCCTAATAGAATGTCGCAATTACTATCTTGATGCTTCTCATAGTGGGATTGTACAAAATCCGATTCAACAATCATATCAGAATCCATAAATACTAATATATCTCCTAGACTGCTTGTTATTCCTACATTTCTAGTATCTGTACGTCCACTATGTTCTTTGTTAATCACCCTTAATGATGGAAAATCCCAAGTTTCAAACTGACTCATCTGATTGTCGTAGCTGTCATCTACAAGCAATACTTCCCAATCATTAAAAGTAGTCCTTTGTTGTTTAAGTGCTGTCAAAGTCATATGGACATATTCAACATTATTGAATGCTGGTATAATCACGCTTAACTTCAAATATTACACCTCCACTATGCTTAGTTTTTGTATTTCTCCAAAAACTCTTCTTTTAACATTGACTCATATACTTCACAACTCTCAACCCCAATTTGCTTTCCTCGGTACAAATTTACCATATCAGCTAATTTTGCGTAGTCTAAATATTTTATTTGAGATTCATGACATAATATTGCCTGACGTTTTTTTTCCTCTAATTCATTTATAGGAATATAGCAATTCGGATTATCTAATGGCAGCCAAAATTCATAGAATAATATCATAGGACATATACTTACTTTTTCTAACACCATCTTTAGTAAAAGAGCCGTCATTCTATGGTCTCTATGCCCATCCTTCATATGTGGACAATAGATTACATCATACTTATTTTCCATAATCAACTTTCCCATATATTCTACAACAGCATCATCTGGTTTGAACTCTCCATCCACTTTGTTTAAATAATAAACGCCAATTTTGCAACTAATTATCTCTAACGCATTTCTAGCCTCTTTTATTCTAAGCTGCATTAAGTCTTCCTTAGAAAATCCACTTTCTTCACTGGCACTTCCATCTGTGATATATATAATATCTACCTTGTGATTTTTATTTACATGGGCATTAATCGCTCCAAAACAACTTATAACATCATCATCAAAATGTGGTGATAAGACCAAAACCCTTTTAAAATCATCTTCAATCAGAAGCTCTTTCATTTCTTCGACTTTGGTACGTTTTAACAAACTATCCAAACGAAACTCTACCATCTTCTGGGTGGACGCAGCCATCAAATCACTCTTCCTTCTCACAATGACTATATACTCCATGACAAAGCACTTTATCGTTTTGAACCAAATCAGCAGAATATTTGGAAAAGCCTCGAAAAATATTTAAACACTGTACCTCTAGCCTAAATTCATTAGCTATGTATTCATCAATATCTGGAGCAATCGAAAATTCATTGAGACCAATCAAATATCGCTTTGTCCTTTTACCATTTAATTGAAGCATATATTCTATTCCTTGACCTAAACATTCTATAAAAAAAGAACAAGGGACACCTTCATCGTAATTTCTACAAAAATCATTTATAGAGAATTTAACAATAAATATCCCCTTATTGTCTTTTGTTTCACAATATCTAATACTCATTTCCATTGGAAATGTCTGCTTTAATTTTACCAATATTTTCTTATTATAATTCATATACATTACCAATCTTTCATATTACAATAGCTATAAAGGCTATTCTACAAGTCTTTTTAATGAGTTGATAGCTTCAAGCTCTATTGTATATAGCTGATCAATCATTTGGAAAAACTTCATATTCTCCTCTTTATTTCTTATTTGTTCATAAAGGATTTCATCTGGTACTTCAAATAACTTAAAAAATGCTCTCCAAGATTTTGCTGCATTTCCATACATTTTAGCTACTTCATTCATCTTGTCATTCTTTGTGATAATAGCTGCTTGCTTTAAAAATCTGCTATATAGTCCTCTTGTCATATCTCCCCCTGTACCACGATAGGACAGATATCTTAAGAAAAACATAGACTTCTTAAAGTTATTTAAATTGTCCATCTCTACTCCACGCAAAAAATTATCATGAAAACTATTTAGCCCTTCCATTGTATTATGAATACAACTTAAATGCAGATAATCACCTGTATAATTGTCAGCTATAATCTTTGGATTCTCAGGCATTCTAAACCAATAATCGCATGTTTTACTAATGGAACGATAGATACGTGACTCCATATTCTCTATTTTATTAGGAAGTAAGATATAATAAAACTCATTTCTTGCATCTCTTAATTTCATGAAAATCTCCATTGGTACATTCCCAGAAGTCCTATGGTCAGCCAGTCTTAATTCTCTAGTCTCTTCATCATATCCAATAATCATTGTAAAGTGGTAATTCATTGGCAGATTTAATTCCTCAACAACTCTTTCATCCTGCTTATTCTGGGCTGCGCTATGAAAATCTAATCCATTTACAAGTATAGGGAAATTATTGTCTATGCAGAATTTTATTTTGTCAAAGCAGTCATCTGGCGTTTTGACAGTGATTTTCTTTGCTGTTAAATTATCACAAAAGCTATCCATAATTAAATCTCCTGCAAAGCCACCAATACCAGCCATATCCTCAGAAATAGAATAAGCAAAAAACAAGCCTGAGCCCAATCCATAATAGATTTCTTCATCATAGTTATGTCCCATTAAATAATTACTTAAATTCTTTAAAGCTGTTGAAATACACAATGTTCCTGGCTTACTTGTAAATCCTTCTATTATTTTCATGACCTATCCTCCAACCTTAAACACTCAATACGAAACTATTATTTTTTTGTTGACTGGACTCGTTAATTTTTCCATCAGTCAAATACACTATGTTATCTTCATTATCTATAATTCTTTGGTCATGGGTGGAAAGTATTACGGTTATTTTTTTCTCTCTATTTAGTTTTTTCAACATCTGAACACACTCTAGCCCATTCTTTGAATCTAAATTAGCGGTAGGTTCATCTGCCAAAATAACCTTAGGGTTACCTATTAGTGCTCTTGCGATGGCAACTCTCTGCTGTTGACCACCAGATAAATTTTTAGGAAAACTATTTTCCTTTTCCTCCAGCCCAACCTTAACTAATATCTCTCTTACCAAATCTTTTCGTTTCTGCTTACTTACCTTCTTTAATATAAGAGGGAATTCTACATTTTCATAAACAGTAAGGGTTTCAATTAGATTAAACTTTTGAAAAATAAACCCTACATTTTCCTTTCTAAATTCTGAAAGCTTATTTTTAGAGATAGTTTTTAAATTATCATCGTCAATAAAGATATCTCCCGATGTAATATCATCCATTCCACCAATTAGATTTAATAAAGTACTCTTACCGGATCCTGATGGTCCTGCTAATATAAGAAACTCACCATCGGTAATATTCATTGAAACCCCATCCAATGCACAAAATTCTATCTTGCCATTCTTAAATACTTTTTTGACATTAGAAATCTTTATCAAAACATTCCCACCTTTCTTACCCATTAATAGGCTTGAAATTATATGTAATCTCTCCTGATGCAACTTCTACATTATCTACTTTAGCAACTGCTTTTACCTTTCCCATTGAGCCGAATTTTTGCATAAGAATAGCTTCCACAATCAAAGTATCTCCTGGTATAACTACCTTTTTAAATTTTGTTTTATCTACACCGATTACATATCCTCTTTCATTGACAATATCAAATACAAAACCACCAATCTGTGCCATAGTCTCAATAATCATAACTCCTGGCATAATTGGTTCATCAGGAAAATGTCCTTGAAAATATGGTTCGTTCACTGTGACATTTTTTAATCCAACTACCGTTTTACCTTCTTCTATCGATAAAATTCTATCCACCATTAAGAACGGATATCTGTGAGGTAATCTTTTATAAATTTCTTGAATTGTTAACATAATTATCTCCTTTTAATAAAATCCTGTTCTAATCTTTGTATGCCTAAATACTCCATTTCCAATATTCTTAATTCTATTTCACCCTGATATTTTCTGTTTAAAATATCAGTTTCCTTAGGAGCCGCACATATACTGGCTTCATATAGATATCCTGCATACTTCTTCCACAATCTTCCCAAACCAGCATAAATCTCGCTTACCTCTAATAGCACATTATCTTCAAGTATTTCTGCACTTGCCTTTAGGAAACGTGAATACATTCTTCTAAAGTTTCCCCCGCCAGTACCTATTTTTTCAAACACCATATGAGCCATATTTAACTCCCAGCGAAGCCTATCCTCTGTTAATATTTCAGGCCAAGTTTTAATTTCCTTAAAAAACCTAGTCAATGCTTTTAAACCCAGCCCATATCCAACAGGATATAACATCTGTTGAACATTAAAATCTATGGCTTCCCGTATGGCAAACTCTATTGGGTATATCTTATCTGGCTTATAAATCGTTATGCTTGTATTATTGGGTGAGACTGGCTTAATTGGTGAGTTTCTTGCCTTTTTCAAGTCTTCAACACTAACTAGAACCATTCTGTTCCATAAGTAATCCAGCATATATGCTACATTTTTTTCTTCATCGAAACCAATTAATATAACCTTGTGACCACCAAAACTAAAGCCTTGCTCCATATGAAGTTTCTCTTTTATGTACTCTAAATAAGACATATCCACATCCAGAATTAGCGGTAGGTTCAAGTGCAATTTATCCTTAGCTTTCTCCCATGCAAGATCTGCATCTTTACTTTGTTCAATATCTACTTCTAAACCGAATGCACTACCAAGGTTAATCTCAAGATTACCGCCTCTTCCGCCAAACATAAAGGCATCTTTTTGGCGGACATAAGTAAACCCAAGACCACTTCCTAAGCCAAGAACCATTTCCTCTGTTAGTTCAAGTCCTTGATATCTTAACACCGTGCTTATGGCTGTAGTTAAGCAATGGGAGCCTATTCTATGATATCCTTCAACATTCATTGTTTTTTTCATATTTATACCTATTCTTATCGTAAACCTGTCTGCTATATCGTCGACGATAAATTATATTTCTAATAATCTATTTGCTAATAGAATTTCTTTTTTACAAACATCCATTATACTGTTATATTCAACATTCAACATGGCCTTATTTTTGTCAAGGATGTCCATCCACATATACCCAGCATCAATATACTCTTTTCCTAGAGCGAGTAATTGCGGCTTATTAATTTCCTTTGCTACTGCCTGTAAAAACTCACCATATTCCTTGCGGAATAGATAGAATGAATCTTTAGAAGCTTCTACATTTAATTCTATCTTTAGAAGTATATTCCTTACCTGTTCAGTATTATTCTCCTTGCAATACTTAATCAACGAATGAAATACCGTAAATGTATAACTTGAGTTGGCAATATTGTATCCTGCTTTTAACAAGGTAGACTCCAACGACCGATTGATATCCCTATAATATTTAAATTTAACAAGGAAATTATTTGGTGCATGAAAGGTAGCGTATCCATACTCTTCTGCATCCATAGCTTCAATATCTTTTTTTGTTATATTTACAACATTTCCTTTATAATCGATAAAATCATAATTTTCGTGTTGCTTATCAATCCCTACCAAAATATATGACATCGGCAGTCCACTTTCTCTCTCTGGGAGCACTACAAAAATAGGCATAGGCTGATGTGCATTTACCCACTCATCCCACTTATCATTAAGCTCAGAAAGGAAAGAAGCTCTATCACTGGTAATATACTCTATATACCAAGAGCCATTGGCATAGCACATTTCTCTAGCATAGCGGAACATGCCTCTCAAGCGCTGGCTTTCTGTAAATTGGAATGGATATGTAAGTACATATCCATTCCCAAATCCATATAAATTTAGGCTTTGAACATTATAAGAAAAGAAACTCATAATATTTTTCATCACAGAAACAACAGGACACAACTCTTCCTTAAAATTTTCTTTGATTACTTTTAATCGTTCTTCCATATTCTTAACCTTTATACCTACCTATAACGATTGAAGCAGTGTTACCTGCAAAAGCAAAGGAATTAGATATAGCTATATCAATTTTCTTATCAACTGCTTTACCAATCACTATATTATAATCTTTATATTCATCCATGATTTCTTTTGTATTAATGGTTGCAGGAATAAATTCTTCCTTTATTGCCAACGCACATACAATTGTCTCAATACTACCGGCACATCCAAGCATATGACCATGCATACTTTTCGTTGAGCTTATAGCAACAGATGAAGCTGCCTCTCCAAATACATGGGTAATTGCTTTCATCTCCATCATATCGTTGAATTTCGTACCTGTACCATGTGCATTTATGTAGTCAACATCCTCAGGCGAAATCCCTGCTTTCTTTAAACCTAATTCAATACATCGAATTGCTCCCCCTGCATTTGGATCAGGAGATGTTGCATGATATGCGTCATTACTAATGCCATAACCAAGAATTTCTGCATATATATTGGCACCTCTACTTAAAGCACTCTCTAACTCTTCTAAAATCATGATTGCGGCTCCTTCTCCAATATCAATTCCTGAACGGTTGGCATCAAAAGGAGAAAGGCAATTTTTTGTTATTGTTTGCAAAGATAAAAATCCGCTATAAGACAATTCACTAAAAGGATCTGTGCCACCTGCGATTACAACATCACAAGTACCATCCTTAATCATATCAAATCCACATCCAACAGAATTAGTACCTGCGGCACATGCGGTAGAAACAGATAAATTTGGTCCTAAGCATCCATACTCTTTTGAAATAACGCCAGCAGGAGTTGAACAGGATTCAAATACAGCTTCCAAATCTATATCCTCATAGCTCATACTATCAAGATATTTTTTATGGATTTTCATTTTTCCGTCTATTGATCCTAATGAAGTTGCAACGGCAACACCGATTCTTTCTTTATCATAAGCTTGAAAGTTTATCTTAGAATCAATATACGCTTCCTTAGCAGCATACAATCCATATACATTAGCAGGCTCACTATCTATATGTCCATTACTCATTGTATAGCTTTTTTCATTAAATCCTTCTACTATAGCACCCCGGTTCAATTTATAGTCAGTCATATCAAAGTAAGGAATTTCCTTTACACCATTTTTTCCTTCCTTTAATCCTTTTAAAAAATCATCTTTTCCTGTTCCTATGGGGCTGATAACGCCAAGACCTGTAATTACAACTCTTCTGCCCATATGGCTATTAACCTCTTCTTTCTCTGATGAAATCTGCAATTGTATTAATAGATTGGAATATCATCATATCATTATCAGTAATTTCAATATCATATTTGTTGTTCATTGCTACAACAATCTCTAATGCATCTACTGAATCAAGTCCTAAAGAGCCTTCTACTTCTTCTGCATCATCATCTTGGCTTTTAAATATTGGTGAATCGTTATCAATTTCATCTGGGCTTACCTCTAAGTTAAGTCTCTCAATAATACATTCCTTAATTTCGTTTTCTAAATTTACGTTATTCATAATTCATTCTCCTTCTCTCATGTGTTTATTTTTATTTAACAGGACAGTCCACCATCTATAACAACAGTCTGTCCCGTTATATACCTTGCATTATCGCTTGCCAAGAACAAAGCAAGCTTAGCCACTTCTTTTGCATTACCAAAGCGTTTTAAAGGTATGCTGTTCTTCCAGTTATTTATAGTTTTTTCATCCACACTTAAAGTCATATCTGTTTCAATAAAACCAGGAGCGATTGCATTTACTGTAATACCACTTTTTGCAACTTCTTTAGACAATGACTTGGTAAATGCAATAATTCCAGCCTTAGATGCTGAATAATTAGTCTGCCCTGCATTTCCCATGATTCCACCAATTGATGCAATGTTTATAATGGTCCCTGCTTTTTTACTTGCCAGGAAGCGTAATGACTCTTTAGAGCAGTAATAAACACTATCTAAATTAGTGCTTATTACATCATGCCAGTCTTTTTCATTCATGAATACTAAGAATTTATCCCTTGTTATTCCGGCATTATTTACAAGAATATCTAAAGAACCTACTTCTTCTTTAATATATTTAAACAATCTTTTTACCTCATCAAAATTACTGACATTTGCTTGACAGGTGTAGATTTTGCCTTTATTTGTACTTAAACATTCTTTTAACTCAAGAGCCGTTTCTTCACTATTATTATAATTTATAATAACATTGGCATTATTCATAGCAAATTCTTCCGCTATAGCTCTTCCTAAACCTCTAGAAGCCCCTGTAACGAGCACTGTCTTATTTGTAAATGACATAAACCTAATCCTCCTTTACTTTTCTAAGAAGTATGGAATTAACTGCTCCCCCAATAAAAAAAGAATTAACTAATGCATACTCAAGTTCATTTTCTTCTATTGAATGAGTATTTCCATGTAGATATAATAATCCAGGTACTTTACCATTGTTCATACATAATAAAGAACAAATAACTGCATTTATCTCACTGGCTCCAAAGGTTTCTCCAAATATAGCTTTACTAGCTACATATCCAAGCTCTTCTTCCCTGGCTCCAAATAATTTGATTAAAGCTTTCTTCTCCCCGTTGTCAACCCTCTTACTTGAATTAGCAGCCACACTAACAAAATCTATGGCTTCCTTATCTATGCCACTTTTCTCTAATACCTTTTTCATTGTTCTATATAATCCACTAGAATTATCAGATCCAAGTTCATTAAAATTCTTGCAGAATTCTTCATCAACTAACGCTGCAACTTCAACAATTTCAGCATAAATATGTGCTTTTCTCTTTTTGGCACTTTCGTAGGACTCCAATACAAGAGTAGCAGATCCTTCACCAAGAATTGCACCATTAGCTTGTCCTGAAAACGGAACCGCTTTTTCTCCTTCTCCTTGGTCAGTAGCCAACATATGTTTTCTATCATAGCCTGCAAAAATATGAGTATGTAATTCCTCTACACCACATGTTAATATAGCGTCTGCTAACCCTTGTCGTATTAAATTTACTGCATATACAATAGAAGAACATCCAACCAAGGTAGAGCTAACACCCTTCAATTTATTCTGGATACATAATTGACCTCCAGCAACATTATTCACTGTTTGCTGAAAAAAATTGGGACTCGCCATCTTTGCGCCGCCTTTTATTACATCATCTAGATAGCGAAATGTAGCAACCATTGGACCATGAACTGTAGTGACGATTGTACCAATAC
>JBAVGO010000175.1:0-27490 GCA_049684915.1 Lutisporaceae bacterium
GGTTACGGATAAGCTTATAGAAGCTTTGAGGTCAGGCAAATATGATTTCCTAAGAGTTAATTATCCAAATGGAGATATGGTAGGACATACAGGCAGCTTTAATGCAACTAGAATCGCAGTAGAGACAGTGGATTTATGTCTTACTAGACTATTAAAGGCTGTTGATGAGATGGGTGCAATTCTTGTAGTCACAGCAGATCATGGTAATGCTGATGAAATGTTTGAAAAGGTTAAAAGTGGCTCAGCTAAGGCGAAAACAAGTCATACTCTAAATCCAGTGCCATTTATAATATACGATAAGCATCAAAGACATGAAATTAAAGAGGGAAGCTATGGGCTCGCTAATGTTACAGCTACTATAGCAACACTACTAGGCATCAGCTATCCGACAGCTTGGGAAAAAAGCATGATAGGCAGCTTATAAAACATGATACTCAAAAGCAGGAAGAAGTGCCAATTAAGTATTGGTGCTTTTTATTTGCAGTTAATGCATGATACCTCAAGCATAGACATTTGATAAATTGGACAAATTATCTAATAATCTATATTGGAGGATAAATATGTATACTGGGAAAAAGGTAAGATTAAGGGAATACAGGAAGGAAGATATAAGCCTAAAGCTAAGCTTTATAAATGATTGGGAAGTAATACATGGACTTGTAGCTGATACACCCTATCCACTTACACTGCATGAAGAGGAAAAATGCTTTGAAGCAATCTCGGGGACAGCTGATACTTATAGATTTGCAATAGAGAGCTTGGAGGATAAAAAGTACATTGGTGGTTGCAGTATAAACGATGTAGACTGGAAAAACAGTGTAGCAACTATAGGAATATTTATAGGAGATAAGGATTATCGAGGAAAGGGCTATGGAAAAGATGCTATGCTGGTGCTGCTCAATTTTATATTTAAACAGATGAATATAAATAAGGTTAGATTGATAGTGTATTCCTTTAACCAAAGTGCCATTAAGCTTTATGAAAAAGTCGGCTTTAAGGTGGAAGGGGTTTTAAGACAAGAAATGTATAGAGATGGTGAATATTATGATAAGATAGCCATGGGGATATTGAGAGAGGAGTTTTATATATGACATATATGCAAAAACCAATACAAGCAGGTAAGCTTACACTGAACAACCGTTTAGTTATGCCGCCAATGGCGACATCCAAGGCGGAGACTGATGGAAAAGTGAGTCAGGACATCATCGATTATTATGCAGAAAAATCAGAGGGAGGCTACATATCTCTCATAATTATTGAACATAGCTTTATCATGCAGGAGGGAAAAGCAAGTGAACAGCAGCTTTCTATAGCTGAGGATAGTGTGGTTGAGGGTTTAAAAGAACTAGCAGAGGTTATTCATAAGAATGGCTCCAAGGCAGTAATGCAAATAAATCATGCTGGAAATGCAGCTTCGGAAGAGGTTATTGGAACTACTCCCGTTGCCCCATCTGCTGTGGCAAATCCACGAAAGAGTAATAATATGCCTAAAGAGCTTACTCGTGAGGGAATTGCGGATATTATACAAGGCTTTGCAGCAGCAGCACGTCGTGTGAAGGAGGCTGGTTTTGATGGGGTGGAAATTCATTCTGCTCATGGATATTTACTAAACCAATTCTTCTCGCCACTTACCAACAAGCGCACAGATGAATACGGTGGAGATATTTATGGACGACTTCGTATTCATCTTCAAGTTATTGAAGCGGTACGTGCTGTTGTTGGCGAAGCTTTCCCAATTTTATTGAGGTTAGGAGCTATGGATTTTATAGATGGTGGAATCACTATTGAAGATAGCCAAATAGCAGCTAAAGAATTTGAAAAGGCTGGTATAAGCATCCTTGATATTTCAGGTGGATTCTCAGGCTACAATATGCCAAACGCAACAGGACAAGGCTATTTTGCACCACTGACTGAGGCTATTAAAAGGGTTGTGTCTATTCCTGTAATACTCACTGGTGGTATTATAGATATAAATGCTGCGGAACAGCTGCTGGCTGAAGAGAAAGCAGACTTAATTGGAGTAGGAAGAGCAATACTTAAGGACTCGAAGTGGGCACAGAAAGCTATGGAAAGTCTTAGGTAAATATTCAAAAAAGATGTATACAACAAACATTTTTTTGCACATAAAATACTGTTTGTTGTATACTTTAATTATGATAATTATTTTGGGGGTTAGAATATGAGTAGGGAAAAAGAGTTTGCACAGGAGCTAATAGATTTTATATATGACAGCCCAACTGCTTTTCATGCAGTTGATAGTGCTAGGGTCATATTAGATAAGCAGGGCTTCACTGAGCTTAAGGATGAGGACAACTGGGAGCTAAAAAAGGGTGATAAGCGTTATGTAAGCAAAAACGATTCTGCCCTAATTGCTTTTATTGTAGGCAATGAAAGGTTAGAAGAGCATGGCTTTAAGATTATTGGCGCCCATACAGATTCCATATGCTTTAGGATAAAGCCAGCAGCAGAAATGACTGTAGAAAACTACTATGTGAAGCTAGATACAGAAGCCTATGGGCTTTTTATACTCAGTACATGGATGGATAGACCCTTGTCAATAGCAGGTAGAGTTACAGTAAAAAGTGAGGATTTATTAAATCCAGGGACTAAGCTTGTAAATATCAGGAAGCCAGTTCTTGTAATACCAAGCCTAGCAGTACATATGAATAGAAGTGTAAATGCGGGTGTAGAATTAAATATGCAAAAGGATACACTTCCTTTGTTGGGAATTATCAATGAAAGTCTTGAGAAGGGCAATTATCTGATAAATACTATTGCAAAGGAGTTAAATATTCAGCCAGCAGAAATACTTGATTTTGATTTGTTCTTGTATGAGTATGATAAGGGGACAATCATGGGACTAAATGAAGAGTTTATCTCTTCCTCAAGACTAGATGATTTGGCAATGGTACATGCAGGTATAACAGCAATTTCAAAGAGTGAGGCTGCAAACAGCACAAATGTCATGGTTTGTTTTGATAATGAAGATGTGGGAAGCACTTCAAAGCAAGGTGCAGATTCTCCATTGCTTAGCAGTGTATTGGAGCGAATAGTATATTCTATGGGTGGAGAAAGACAGGATTTCTTTAGAGCTATAGCCAAGTCGTTTATGATATCAGCAGATATGGCACATTCGGTTCACCCAAACGTAGGAGAGAAACACGACCCACAAAATAGACCTCTTATAAACAAAGGACCTGTGATAAAGCTAAGTGCAAATATAAAATATACAACTGACAGCAATTCAGCTACTGTATATGCAGGTATCTGCAAGCAGGCAGGGGTTCCAGTACAGTATTTTGTAAATCGTTCTGATGAACCCGGTGGAAGCACGATAGGGCCTATTACAGCAACTCATATAAATATAAGAAGTGTTGATATAGGAAATTCTTCCCTTGCAATGCACTCAATAAGAGAGCTGTGCGGTGTACAGGATCATACTTATGTGACTAAGAGCTTTGAAGAGTTTTATAAATTATAATGAAAATTAAAATGTCCATTGCTGATATTTCATCATATCAGCAATGGACATTTTATCTAATTAAGTAAAACAAGCTTTATTTCATCTTTGACAGAACTTCAAAAACTTCATTTATGTCAGGCAAATCCTTCATAGGATAAACTTTGACCCATTTTACTATACCGTTCTCATCTACTATTATATTTGCTCTTTCAGACATACCCTTTTCTTCAATGAAGATTCCATAGTCTGTTGATACTTTTCCATGGGGCCAAAAATCAGAAGGAATAGTTAGATTATTTAGGAGGAGCACAGCACCCCACGCTTTCTTACATGGTGGGGCATCGACACTGAGACCGATAGGCACAGTATTTAAGCTTTGGAACTTATTCCAATTTGATTCCAATGCCCTCATTTGATCTGTGCATACTGAAGTCCATGCCAGGGGATGCCAGGACAATAGCACTTTTTTACCTTTATAATCAGATAAATGTATGGTTTTTCCGTGATTGTCCTTTAGTGAAAAGTCTGGTGCTTTTTCTCCAACAGTAATTAGCTTCATAAATCAATCTCCTTTCTTATTTATAGCTATATTATTATCTAATATAGATAATAAAATTACTTATATTTGTGCAATTTATACACATAGGAAAGCAGTTATCACCATTACTTACATGTAAAGGGTTAGGGCGAAACATATAGAATATTAATATATTAAAATATGTGAATTATAGGACGTGAAAAAATGAAGATAGTTATAGCCCCTGATTCTTTTAAAGGAAGTCTTTTGGCGAAGGAAGCGGCAGAGTGCATAAAGGCAGGTATACTAAGAGTTTATAAGGATTCTAATATTCTTTGCATCCCCATGGCTGATGGAGGAGAAGGAACTGTACAAGCCCTTGTTGATGCTACTGAAGGAAGAATAATAAAGGTTAGGGTAAAAGATCCTTTGCTACGTGAGGTTAAGGCTTTTTATGGAATACTTGGAGACAACAAGACGGCGGTAATTGAAATGGCTGCAGCCTCGGGCTTACCTTTGATAGCAATAAACGAAAGAAATCCTATGCTAACAACCACCTATGGCACAGGAGAATTGATTAAACATGCCCTTGATATGGGCTGCAAAGAGATAAGTATCGGTATCGGAGGAAGTGCTACAAATGATGGTGGGCTTGGAATGGCAATGGCTCTGGGAGTTAAGTTTCTCGACAAGGCAGGAATGGATATAGGTCACGGTGGAGGAAGCTTGTCTAAGCTGCACACCATTGATGTATCTGGTCTTGATGAAAGACTAAGAGCTTGCAATATTACAGCAGCCTGTGATGTAGAGAATCCCTTGTGCGGGCTAACGGGTGCTACTTATGTATTTGGGTCACAAAAAGGAGCAGATGAAGAAGCAATGCTTATTTTGGACAGGAATTTAGAGCACTATGCAGATATTATAAGGGCAACTTTAAATATAGATATCAAGAATTATAAAGGTGCAGGAGCGGCAGGGGGACTAGGGGGAGGTCTTATGGCGTTCTTGGGGGCAAGGCTGGAGAAGGGTATAGAAATAGTTAAGAAAATAGTGAAGCTTGAGGAGCAAGTCAAGGATGCGGACTTGGTTATAACCGGGGAGGGAAGGATGGATTATCAGACTCAGTTTGGTAAAACACCCTATGGAGTAGCAAAAGTAGCAAAATGCTATAATATCCCTGTCATAGCCCTTGTAGGACAGATAGGTAAAAATGCAAATGTACTTTATGACTTAGGTATAGACAGTATATTCTGCATTACTAATGGCCCTATGACATTAGAGGATGCTGTGAGTAATGCACCAGAGCTGCTGATGGATACAGCGGAGCGGGTAATGCGTCTTTATAAGGTCATTGTAAAACATGTATAGTTGGTATATTATATTTTATATACAAGCATTAGAGTGGTACAAGCACAGGCTTGAGGAATTGGAGCAAAAAGGAGAGGTATTTTATGAAATTGAATGTATTGTTCTTAGGGAAGTGTGACTATGATAGAGCCTTGGACATACAGTATAATATTTTGGAGAAAAGGCAAAAAGATGAGCTTGGCGATACTTTGATACTAGTAGAGCATCCTCCGGTGATTACCATAGGAAGAAATGGAAAGGAAACCAATGTAGTTGCCTCTGAGGAGTATCTTAAGAGTCAGGGCATAGCTGTATTTGATACAAATAGAGGCGGAGATGTTACTTATCACGGACCTGGTCAAATTGTTGGCTATCCTATTATAAAGCTTAACAAGCTAGGTATCGGAGTGAGGGATTTTGTAAAGGGCTTAGAGGAAATCTTTATAAAATTAATAAAGGACACATATAATATAGAAGCGGGAAGAGATACGGAAAATACAGGTGTGTGGATAGGTAATGATAAGATAACTGCTATAGGCTTGGCAGTTAAGAGAGGCGTCACAATGCATGGCTTTGCATTTAATGTAAATACAATCCTAGAGCATTTCCTGCTTATTGTACCCTGTGGAATAACTGGCAAGGGTGTTACTTCTATAGAGAAGCTAAGTGGTAAGAAAGAAGATTTTGAGGAAATGAACAAAAGGGTTTTAGCATATTTTTGCAGAGAGTTTGGATATGATGGTTATGAAGAAATGAAATTATAATATTATTGTACATACAAACACCTCAGGACTAAATAGGTCATGAGGTGTTTGTTGTTTTTATTACTTCTTATTCCAGGAGTCCTTTAAAGGTACAATCCTGTTAAATACGAGTCTGTCAGGAGTTGTATATTTTCTATCTACACAAAAATATCCATGTCTTATAAATTGATATTTGCTCTCTATAGGTGCATCCTCCATACAAGGCTCCAGCATACAATCCTTCAGTATTATTAAAGAGTCGGGGTTTATTTTTTCTTCCCAAGACTTTGATTTATCCTTTAGCAGCTCTTCATTTGGTATCAGCTTGTCATAAATATGAACCTCTGCCTTTATTGCATGTTCTGCGGATACCCAGTGTATTGTACCTTTTACCTTGCGACCTTCAAAGCCGGAACCACTCTTAGTAGCAGGGTCGTAGGTACAGTGCAGTTCTATTACCTCACCTGTTGCCTCATCTTTTACAACCTCTTCACACTTAATAAAATATGCTCCTTTTAAGCGTACCTCTATATTTGGGGCTAGCCTGTTAAAGCCTTTAATTGGTGCTTCCATAAAGTCGTCCTTCTCAATGTAAATTACTTTGGAGAAAGGAACATCTCTGCTGCCCATGACTTCGTTCTCGGGGTTATTTGCAATAGGAAGCAGCTCGACTTTGTTTTCGGGGTAGTTGGTTATAACTACCTTAAGGGGTTTAAGAACTGCCATAGCAGCTAGGGTATTAGATTTTAGATGATTTCTAAGGCAATGCTCTAGCATGACGATATCTACAGTACTTTCTGCCCTTGCTACGCCTATCTCATCAAGGAAGGTCTTAATGCTCTCAGGAGTGAAGCCTCTTCTACGCAAGCCTTGCAGTGTAGGAAGTCTTGGATCATCCCAACCATCAACATACTTGCCAAAGACTAGCTCCTTTAAATATCTTTTACTGGTTACTGCTCCTGTTATATTCATACGTCCAAACTCTCTTTGCTTTGGAGGCTCCTTTATATCCAGTTCATTTAGCACCCATTCATAAAGCGGTCTATGATCCCTAAATTCTATTGAACACAACGAATGAGTAATACCTTCTGTTGCATCCTGTAATGGATGAGCGTAGTCATACATAGGATATATGCACCACTTATCGCCGGTTCTATAATGGTGTGCATGTTGGATTCTATATATAACGGGATCTCTCATATTCATGTTGGGGGAGGACATATCGATTTTGGCTCTTAGTACCTTGGCACCTGACGGAAGCTCACCATCTTTCATTTTTTCAAACAAATCAAGATTTTCCTCAATAGAACGGTCTCTATAGGGACTATTCTTGCCAGGCTCTGTCAAGGTTCCTCTATATTCTTTTATCTCCTCAGCAGACAAGTCACATACATAAGCCTTACCTTTCTTGATTAACTGTACTGCATATTCATATATAGCATCAGAATAATCAGAGCCATAGAATACTCTGCCCTTTGGATCAAAGCCTACCCAGTCCATGTCATCAACTATAGCGGATACATACTCAATATCTTCCTTTAGAGGATTTGTGTCATCAAAGCGTAGATTGAAGACACCACCATATTTCTTAGCAATACTGTAGCTTATATTTATTGCATAGGCACTGCCTATATGAAGATAACCATTTGGCTCTGGTGGGAAGCGAGTACAAATGTTTCTTGAATACACTCCATCCTCAATATCTTTATCAACAATCTTTTGTAAAAAGTTTGACTCTATTTCATTCATAATAGAACCTCCAATTCATATTTTTGCAAAATAAAAAACTCTCACCCCCAAGACTGTTAAGCCTTGGGGACGAGAGCTATAAGCTTCGTGGTGCCACCCCTGTTCGTCAATATGTTTTCATATTGACCTTTTTGGGTACGACATGCTTTGTTTATACCCTAGCTCTGTAACAGGAGCTCCTGTCATAATCTCCCCTTCAAAGAAGGATCAGTATGAGGCTCAGAGGCTTGGTTCAATAAATATTCCTTGCTCCTTTTCAGCTGTCGGAGCTCTCTTTTAAGGAATTGCTTTATTTACTCTTCTCATCATCGCGAAACATAAATTCATTTTCTCTATAGTATATTAATTTTATGCAGTTGTCAATAAGTTATACGTTTTGTACTAAACATTGACATTGACAATTACAAGATATTTATATAGAATATGTTATATACCCCCGTAGGGTAGTTGGGAAAGGAATTTTTAAATGAAATTAAAATGGATGAAGCATTTATATTGGATTACTATATTGTTTTTCACTTTAGGATTTTTTAATATAGTTTTTGCATGGATGGGTCTTATGTGTTTTATATTGCCCTTTGTGCTACTTGTAAGAGATAAGAAAAAAACCTGGTGTCAAAGGTATTGCCCTAGAGCAAGCTTGTTTACAGCTATGTTCAAAGGGAAATCACATAAAAGAAGAATTACTCCGAAGTGGATAACAAACGGGACTGGAAAACAGATATTTTTGGTATATTTTAGTTTTAATCTATTTATTGTGATAATGTCAACTATAATGGTATCACTAGGCAGAATTGAGGGAATAGATAAGATAAGACTTCTAATCGCTTTTCGATTGCCTTGGGATATGCCACAGCTGCTAAATATTACTTCTGTGCCGAATTGGGCAGTACATTTGTCATTTAGAATATACTCAATGATGCTTAGCACTACGATTATTGGTTTATTGTTTGGATGGCTTTACAGCCCAAGAACATGGTGTACTATTTGCCCTATAGGAACAATAACTGATATAAGTTTGAAAAGATTGAAGTAATAGGGCGTAATTTGCATTAATTCTATATATGTGTTACACTAACAAAGTTAGTTTATTGATTTGCGAAAATTTTTTATATTTCACTTAGACATGTTTGGGACTCTTATTGTATAAATGATCTTAAAAATTTATTATGAAAACAGGTTGCTAACATAACTTAGATATGTTAGCTTTTTTTATTATAATGCACAGGAAAAATCAAATTCCATCTTAAAGTAATTTGACCAAATGCGTTTCTTAAAAGGCTTCCTTAATTTGTAATGTTTCAATAGGGGCCTTTTTTTATTTGCATAATCTAAATTAATAAATAATAAATACAGAAAAGAGAAAAAAGGAGGTGTCTTATGACACAACAAGTAATATTAGCTATTATAGGGCTTTTCTTGATAACAGCCTTTACAAATATTTTGGCTACATTAAAAACAATTTTAATATCAAAAAAAATAATGAACCCAGTATATATATTATCTTTTGCTGATGCAATTATCTTTGCAGCAACTATTTCAAAGGTAAGCAGCTCTGATGGAGTGAGTTATACAATTGCTTACGCACTAGGTAGAACCTTAGGGGTATATATGGGTAATAGACTGGAGGAAAAATTAGCACTCGGAATATTGGAGGTTGACTTATTTATCAATAATAAGGATAAAATGATTGAGATTGCTGAAAATCTTAGGAAGGAAGGCTACACAGTCAATAATTATCTTGCGAGAGGGAACAATGGAGATAGGAGATACAAGGTTGAAGTTGTAATTAGGAGAAAGGAATTTAAGATATTAGAGCAAATAATGGAGGAATGCGGAGTTACTGATCCTACCATGAAAATTAAAAACTTAAGCAGAGTGAATGGTAAAATTACATCTACTCGTGCAAAAGCAATATAATCAATATTTTTTCATAAATCATAATTAAAATTTAACAAATGTGGTATACTTATATTATATAAGAAGTTTCTAAGTTAGAAACAGTTGTTAATTTTGGATAGAGAAGCTATGGATTCAGGCATATAAATATGATTATTTGCCACCTTTATAAGGGTGGCTTTTATCTTATAGAACTATGGTAGATGCTTTGACAGGTAGACTCTACCAGTATTTAAAATAAATAGCAAAGAGGAGAATACTATTATGATGAAAAGAAATTATAACATGAAGAAAACTATATCCATAAAGCAGTTTATTACTGAGTTTGGACAGGGTTTTTCAAAACATATGAAACAAAGGCTGCTTGAATTGGGAACAAGACTTATTTTGACACGGAGAGAACTTAGCTATATTCTTGATCTTAAGCATGTAGAACATTTAAAATATGACTGCCATAATAACTCAGGGAAAAAAGATAGTGAATGTAAAAAAGAGTATACATATGGTCAGTTTGTTGTAAATGAAGGAAGCTTGTACTTTTCTGAAAACTGTTTAGAAAATAATGATATTATGCAGATTTCGATTGTAAAAGATATCTACAGCTCTTTGACTACAGAAGAGAATACATTTGAAGATGAGTTGAAGGCAAAGCTAATAGATGATAATAATATAGATTATGTAGCAGACAAAATACTAGAGGTATGCCCAGAGGTTTCTGCTGAACATATGGCAATCATTGCGAAATATTGCACAGTAGAAAGTCGCAGATAAATTAAATAAAAAGTAATGCCCACCGATTAATAGCTTTTATGGCTTTAACGGTGGGCATTTTTATCTGTTATATTGCTTGAGCAGTTTCAAACTGACTATTATAGAGCTCTGCATAGAAACCGTTCTTAGTAAGCAGCTCCTTATGATGTCCTTGTTCAACTATATCTCCGTTGTTCATTACCAGTATCAAATCAGCATCACGAATTGTTGACAGACGATGTGCAATTATAAAGCTGGTGCGGTTCTTCATCAGATTATTCATTGCTTTCTGTATTTGTACTTCAGTACGAGTGTCAACAGAGCTAGTTGCTTCATCAAGAATCAATATCATTGGGTCTGCAAGAATTGCTCTTGCAATAGTAATCAATTGCTTCTGACCCTGAGATATGTTTGAAGCTTCTTCGTTAAGTACCATGTTGTAGCCATCAGGCAAGGTATGCACGAAGCTGTCAACATGGGCTGCTTTTGCTGCGTCCTTGACCTCTTCATCAGTTGCATCAAGACGACCATAACGGATATTCTCCATTATGCTATCGTTATAAAGCCAGGTGTCTTGAAGCACCATACCAAACATTGAACGCAAGTCACCTCGGCTATACTCTCTTAAATCATGACCCTCCAGTAAAATTGAACCCTTATTTACATCATAGAATCGCATAAGCAGTTTAACCATAGTAGTTTTCCCTGCTCCAGTAGGTCCAACAATTGCAACCTTTTGACCGGGTTTTATATGTGCAGAGAAATCATTAATTATGATTTTATCGGCATTATAACCGAAGTGAACGTTTTTAAATTCAACATTTCCTTCAACAGCTTCAACCTTGACTGGATTGGATGCTTCTGGTATCTCCTCTTCCTCTGCTAAAAACTCAAATACACGTTCAGCTGAGGCAGCAGTTTGCTGAAGTACATTGGAGATGTTGGCTAGCTGTGCTATAGGCTGAGTGAAGGCACGTACATACTGTATAAAGGCTTGTATATCTCCCACAGTTATAGCTTTTTTAATTGCCAGCCAACCGCCTAAAACACTTACAGCTACATAACCAATATTACCTACAAAGGACATGATTGGCATCATCATCCCTGATAAAAACTGTGATTTCCATGCCACACCGTAGAGCTTGCCATTGAAGGTCTCAAACTTTTCTATACTTTTTTTCTCGCCATTGAAGGCTTTCATTACCACATGACCACCATACATTTCTTCAACATGACCATTTAAATGTCCCAATAAGTCTTGCTGCTCTTTGAAATATTTTTGAGAACGTTTTACAACAAACATTATCAAAAACATAGAAATTGGAAGTATAAAAAGGGCAACAAGAGTCATTGACCAGCTTATACTAAGCATCATAATCAGCACTCCGATTACAGTAGTTACTGATGTAATTAGCTGAGTCATGCTTTGATTAAGAGTCTGACTCAGGGTATCAACGTCATTAGTAACACGAGATAAAATCTCACCGTGATTTGTGCCATCAAAATACTTTAGGGGCAAACGATTAATTTTTTCAGAAATATCCTTTCTGAAGCCATAGCTTACCTTCATAGAAACATTGGTCATGACCCAGCCTTGTATATAGCTGAACAATGCACTTAGCAGATAAAGACCTAGAAGAGTAAGCATTATTCCACCAATGTAATCAAAATCAATGCCTATGCCAGTATCTGCAATTTTTCCCATGACCCCTTCAAAAAGCTTTGTTGTAGCGTTACCTAATATTTTAGGCCCTACAATTGAGAATATAGCACTGGCTGCTGCGAAAATAAATACAATAATTATTGATATTTTATATACACTTAAATGCTTTATAAGCTTTTTCATTGTTCCTTTGAAGTTGCGAGCTTTTTCCCCACCACGCATCATACCGCCCATAGGTCCACCGCCGCCAGGCCCCATAGGTCTACCACTGCCAGGACCTATAGGTCCACTGCCACTTCGTCCTTTCTCACTCATGCTAATTCCTCCTTTGAGAGCTGTGATAATGCAATTTCTTGATAGGTTTCGCAGTTTTCCATAAGCTCCTTGTGAGTGCCTATGCCAACAATTTTACCATCCTCGAGAACTATTATCTGCTCAGCATTCATAATGGTTGAAATTCTTTGTGCGACTATTAGAACAGTACTTGCTTCTGTCTGAGCCTTAAGAGCTTTTCTAAGAGCTGCATCAGTTTTAAAGTCAAGAGCTGAAAAGCTATCGTCAAATATATAAATTTCTGGCTTCTTTACTAAAGCACGAGCAATAGACAATCTCTGCTTCTGACCACCTGAAACGTTGGCACCGCCCTGAGATATTTCAGCAGCAAAGCCTTCTGGATTTTCAATGATAAATTCCATTGCTTGGGCAATCTGTGCGGCTTCATTAATTTCTTCATTTGTAGCGTTTTCATCTGCATATTTCAAGTTAGATTCTATTGTACCGCTAAATAATGAACCTTTCTGCGGAACATATCCAACCTTTTCACGAAGATCACGCTGTTTAACCTCTCTTATATCCACTCCATCCACCAATACTTGACCATTTGTTACGTCATAGAAGCGAGGAATTAAGTTAATAAGAGTTGTTTTACCTGAACCTGTTGAGCCGATAAAGGCTGTTGTTTGATCAGGCAATGCCTTGAAGCTGATGTTTTTTAGTGCATCTTCCTCAGCCCCAGGATATCTAAAGGTTACATTTCTAAATTCTACAACACCCTTAACCTTATCAAAATGCTTAGGCTCGTTAGGGTCTATTATAGTAGGCTTTGTTTCCAATACCTCAGCAACACGCTGGGCAGATACAGAAGCCCTTGGTATCATGATAAACATCATGGATAGCATTAGGAATGAGAATAAAATCTGCATTGCATACTGCATAAATGCCATCATATCACCAACCTGCATAGCAGAATCGGCAATTTGGTGTGCACCTACCCATACAATAAGTAGTGTAACACCATTCATAATCAGCATCATAGCAGGCATCATAAATACCATTACACGATTAACAAAGAGGTTTGTACTTGTGAGATCCTTGTTAGCCTTATCAAAGCGTTCTTCCTCAAAATTTTGAGTATTGAAGGCTCTGATTACCATCATACCAGTAAGGTTTTCACGAGTAACTAGATTTAGTCGGTCTATAAGCTTTTGTATTATTTTAAATTTAGGCATTGCAACCGTAAATACTGTTAATATCAGTCCTAGCAGAATTACAACTGCAAGGGTGATAATCCAAGACATGGAGGAGCTTTTGCCTATTGCCTTTATTACTCCGCCTGCACCCATAATTGGTGCATAGATTACCATTCTTATCATAATAATAACAAGCATCTGTATTTGCGTTATATCATTGGTAGTTCGTGTGATTAGTGAAGCTGTGGAGAATTTATCAAACTCAGTATTAGAGAAGCTCTCCACCTTTGTAAATATATTTCTGCGTAGGTTTCTTGACAAGCCTGCTGCTACCCTGGCAGATAAAAAGCCTACCAGCACTGTACAAGCTGCACTAAGCAAAGATATTAGCAGCATCAAGACTCCAGCATTTATTATATAATTACTTTGAATTTTATCTACAGCTATTCCCAAAGCCTCATACTCTGCTTTTATCGGAACTACTGCAGCCTGAGTAACCATATTATTACCTAACGCTGCAAATTTCTCATTCATAGAATTAGTAATCTGCTCACGCTGTGAAGCGGGCTGTTGTGCTAAAATGGCAAATAAGTCAACATTAGCTGGAAGTTTTGTTCCGTTAAATTCGATTACCCCATCCTTAGCACTTGCCTTCATCTTTTCTACACCAGAGACAGCCAGAAATGCTTTGCCCATTATGGGATTTATCATATCAATTTCAGTTTTATCAAGGTTATTTAATGTGTAAATAGGTTCTACAGCCAAGGTTGGATAATCCTTGACGTACTTGTCATAATCTACATTTGATTTGTCAATCAAGGTGTAGCTTTTAAGCACCTCTGCCTTTTCACTATCATTCATAAATATAGTAAGCTTATCCATAGTGCTTTGTCTTACTGCATCAGGTACTGCATTTACAATACCGCCCTGCTGGATGCCCTTATTTACAATGTTTGACATGTAATCAGGAAGCGAAAGGTCGCAAATTGCTTGCACAAACAGTAAAAATATTGCTATCAAAATCAATACGGTAAAGGGCTTTAAATATTTGGCTAATTTAAACATTTTGCATCTACTCCTATTCTTTATGCTTATTAAAAACTCTTTGTAGTGTGTCTAAGCCTCGAAGTATCTCATCTAGCTCTTCAGCTGTAGCATTACTCATCATAGCTTCAAACATTTTTGCTATTTCCTTAAAATGTTCTTCGGAGCTTTTCTTAAACTCAGACGTTACACTGACATATACTACTCGTCGATCTTCTTTACTTCTAGTTCTTTCTACCAAGCCCTGATTTTCCAACCTGTCTATAATTCCAGATACTGTGCTGTTGGATAAACCAAGCTTTTGGCTTAAATCACTGATTTTCATTTCACCATAATGGGCTAAAGTACCCATTAACATTCCTTGTGGACCCGTTACATTCATCTCCTTGAAATGATGATGTACATTTTGCTTCACAGTTTCCATCAACTGCTTTAATACACTTACTACTCTTAGACCCTTACTAAGTTCCTCCATGGAATCATTCACCTCGTGTAAATTATTTCGGTTAGAAACATTCCGTATAGATATATTTCGCATACGAAATATATTACACTCTATAATATTATTTGTCAATGAGGTTTATGTATTTTTATTGCTTCTTTTTACCATTATAATTGTGATACAATTATTCTATATGTTCTGCACTAAACAGTATGCATTGAATTCAAAATGTGCAAAATATTTTCCTTGAGGCATACGTTGCGAAAAGTATATTATTGATAATACAAAAGTAGATAGAACGCCAAATGAATTAGTAACTAAACCATAAAAAACTAATATAAGTTTAGGAGATAAAAAATGAGTAATAGAAGTTTTAAAGATTTTGGATTAAGTGAAGAAACCTTGAAGGCATTGTTTAAGCTAAGGTACGAGAACCCTACAGAGGTTCAAGCAAAAGTAATACCAGAGGTTCTAAAAGGCAGAGATATAATAGTGAAATCTCAAACTGGAAGCGGCAAGACAGCAGCTTATGCTATACCAATTTGCGAGAATTTGATACTGGCGCAGAAGAATCCTCAGGTTTTGGTGTTGACGCCTACAAGAGAGCTGACAGTTCAGGTAAAAGAGGATTTCTCTCATGTCGGCAGATTTAATAGAATAAGATGTGCAGCTATATTTGGAAAACAGCCAATAGATGTTCAAAAACGAGAGCTAAAACAGAGAGTACATGTAATAGTAGGGACTCCAGGAAGAACCTTCGATCATATAGAGAGAGGAAATATTATACTGGACGATATAAGATATCTAGTATTGGACGAAGCGGATAAAATGTTGGACATGGGTTTTATAGATCAGGTAGAGTCAATAGTCAGCCTACTTCCAAGTGATAGAATTACTATGCTTTTCTCTGCCACCTTACCAGAAAAAATTGAGGAAATATGTAATAAGTACATGATAAAGCCGCTTAAAATAGAGCTACAAGCAGACAATCCTACAGTGGAGAAAATAGAACAATGGTACTATGAAGTAGAAGACAGCAAAAAATTCAATGTACTAAAAGGTATTATATACACAGAAAAGCCAGAAAGCTGTATAGTGTTTTGCAACACTAGAGAAAAGGTTGAAGAAGTTCTCATGGAGATGAAAAGAGAGCAATATTACTGTGCGGCACTTCACGGTGGTATGGAGCAGAGCAACCGATTAAACACAATACAAGGGTTTAAGCGGGGTGAATTCCATTTCTTGATTGCTACTGATGTAGCGGCAAGAGGGCTTCACATTGAAGATGTATCTCATGTTATTAACTATGAGGTTCCTATGGAAAGGGAAAGCTATATACACAGAACAGGCAGAACAGGACGTGCTGGCAAAGAAGGTGTAGCAATAACCCTATCTACAAAAAGAGAGCTAAGATTCTTGCATGAAATAGAGGAATACATACAGCTAAGCATACCTCAGAAGGATATACCTACAGAACAAGAAGTTGCATTGGGTATGGAGGAATATGAGGAAAGCATCAAGTCCAAGCCAAAAGCAAAGGCTGACGTAGCTGAAAGACTAAACAGAGAAATTACCAAGATACGTATAAACTCAGGCAAAAGATCAAAGATGCGAGCAGGAGATATACTAGGTGCTATAACCAGCATTGAAGGTGTTACTGGTGATGATATAGGAATTATCGATATTCAGAACACTTGTACATATGTTGAGGTATTTGGCAAGGTTGGCGATCTTGTTGCAAGAAAGCTTCCCACTTTGACTATAAAAGGCAAGCTGCTTACAGTGAAGAAGATAAGAATGCGTACTATGTAGGGGAAAACATGGCACCATCACCTGTACTTGACTACATCGTGGTTCACGAAATGTGTCACTTAGTTCATATGAATCATTCAAAGGAGTTCTGGCAACTACTAAAGAGAGTTCTTCCTGACTATGAGAGCAGAAAAGTTTTGCTAAGGAATAATGGGATTAAATATGATTTATAATCAAAAATGTTAGGTACGACGCATAGACAGTTATTAGCGATACATTGCTTATTAACTGTCTATCTTTCGTGTGCAGAACTTTATTATTACGAATATAAGACAACAAAATATTGTTATATATCTTGCTGTCCTAATAAGTAAATGGTATAATTGCACTAGATTACACGCTAACAAAAATAAAAGAGTGTATTGAGGTGCAATGAAATGAATATAGATAGAATAAAATTAGAATTTAAAAAAAATGGTGGAATATTAAAAACATCTGAGCTTAGTGGAGTAGGCATTTCGAGTCGTCAAATAAAAAAGCTTTTAGATGAAGGTGTTATAAAAAAAATTAAATATGGTTATTATGAACTTTCAGAGCATATTCCAAGTGAAGAAGTTGTTATAGCAAGATTATTTCCTAATGCTGTTATTTTCCTAGAGAGTGCTCTAGTACATTATGGATATACAGATCGAATACCTTCAGCATGGCAAATTGCAGTTAATAAAAATAGTGAGAAAAGTCAATATAAAACAGAATTTTATTCTATTGAGCCATATTATTTAGAACCTAAATTTATTGGAGTTGGAATAGATAGATTTAAGCTTGACGGAATTACAATTAATATTTATGACCGTGACCGCACAATATGTGATGTACTTAGATATGAGAAGAAAATTGAAAAGGAAGTCTTTTCAAACGCCTTAACTCGCTATTTAAAAGATCAAGAGAAAAATATAAGAAAACTATACGAATATGCAGAAGTATTCAATATAAAAAATAAAGTACAGACATATATAGGAGTGTGGTTATAATGGCGGACGTAGCAGCTTCAGTTTTAGCAAGATTACGTAACAAAGCCAATGAGCAAGGCATAGGCTTTCAACAGATATTAAATCTTTTTTATCAGGAAGAATTTATTAGAAGATTGACACTATCAAGATATAGAGAAAAGTTAATACTTAAAGGGGGTTTTCTTTTATATCTTATCAGTGAATTTACAACAAGACCTACCATGGATTCAGATTACCTGTTAAAAGATTATTCCAATGATTTTAGTTCAATTGAAATGCTTGTAAGTGAAATTATTACTAATTCAACAGGAAATGATTTCATAAGATTTGAAATCAAGAATTTGGAGAAAATTGCGGAGGTAAAGGAATATCATGGGATACGTGTCAACCTCATAGGTTTGATAGCTAATACCAAAACACCCTTTAGTATTGATTTTGGTGTTGGTGATATTATCGTACCTACTTTTGTCGAAAGGACCTTGCCAACACTTCTTGCAGAGTTTGACAGACCTCAAATATTTACATATTCGTTGGAGTCAACAATTTCTGAAAAGTTGGATGCAATTATTTCTTTGATGGAAGCAAATGGTCGCATGAAGGATTTTTATGACATATATTATTTAGCAACATCTTTTAGTTTTGAAGGAAGGAAGCTACAGGAAGCCATTTATGAAACGTTATCTCACCGTGGTACACCATACGAAAAAGATTCTGTTGTGGTTTTGTCAAGACTAGCAGAAGATGATAATATTCAAAAACGCTGGTTAAACTTTTGCAAGAAAGTATTGCATTTTGAACTAGATTTATACATTGTGATTGAGGTAATTATTAAATTAACGTTACCACCGTTTAAAGCGATGGTTGAAGAAAATGAGTTTTTTGGCAAATGGAATCTAAAAAGTAGAAGATACGAACCATAAAAAATTATAAGTAACAAATTCCTATTGAAAATATACTTAGAGTAGAATAATATAAACATATACACGATAGGAGGCATTAGGTATGATTGCTTTAGATAACAGCATAACTCAATATTTAGCTTATGCCCATGCTATTACAGCAAATTTTGGACTCAAAGGGGAAAGTGTGTCCAAAATTAAAGATTATGTATACCTGAAGGTGTAGAGCTTTATATTTATAAATTAGAGGATATAACCCCTAAGTAGAGCTTCTGCTTAGGGTATTTTTATGGACACATTTGGTTGGGTGGGCAAGGAATAGGAAAAGCTTAACTAAATGGAGGGAAAAATATGGAAAAGAATGTACAATTAAAAAGAAACGTGAATAAGAATTATTTATATATATTACTGCAAAATATCGATTTTACTAGGGGAATTTGGATGCTATATCTAGCTGGCAAGGGTATGAGCTTGACTCAGCTTGGCTTATTGGAGACAATATTTCATCTGACCTCCTTTACAATGGAGGTGCCTACAGGTGCTATAGCAGATATATTTGGAAGACGTACTAGTAGGATAATTGGTAGAATGACAAATCTTATTAGTGTCATAATATTGCTGTTATCCAATAGCTTTTGGATGTTTGCAGTATCCTTCATATTTACTGCTCTGTCCTATAATCTTGAGTCAGGAGCGGGAGATGCTTTGATATATGATTCTCTAAAGGAGATAGGTGAAGAAGACCAGTTTATGAAGGTTAATGGCAATAAGGAATTATTTTATCAAGTGGCAAGTACCATTTCTTTTCTAATCGGTGGTATATTGGCTATTAAAAGCTATAGTTTAGCATTTGCCTTAACAATAGCCTTTGGAATAATTACGATAGTTCAAACCTTTGCTTTTAAGGAGCCAAGTATAGGGATGATTTGCAGAGATGAGATCAAAGAAAATGTGTTTATCAAGCAGATAAGAGACAGTATGAAGGCAATTGCGAAGAATCCAAGGATAGGTACTTTAATAATATTTACTCAAAGCATTATGGTCTTTTGTACATGTATTTTCTTTTATTTACAGAATTACCTCAAAGCGGATGGATACAATGAGGCAGCAATAGGAGTAATATATGCAATTTCTTCTTTGCTTGCAGCTACTACTGCTACGCAAGTTCATAAGATAGAAAGAAAGCTTAAGGAACAGGGTATATTGGTTCTGATACCTATTATTACTATAGCCTGTATATTTGGCATAGGCTTCAGCAAATATCATTATGTGTTTTTTATTATTATGATGCTGACAGAGAGTATTATTTTTGTAGCTACAAGCGATTATATAAATAAAATGATACCTAGCGAAAATCGTGCGACTATACTATCCTTTGCAAGCATGGTATTTAGCTTCTTTATGATAACCTTGTTCCCTGTCATCGGTATAGTAGGAGATAAGTATTCCTTAAGCTTTGCCTTTGTTTGCCTTGGAATTGTGGGGGGTATTCTGCTTCTGGTAAATAGCTACTTTTTGGTTGCAAGGGTGAAAAATAAGAATTAAAACCTAAGCGGATGCTTTAGCTCAGGAATTAATAATGCACTGTAAAGCAACAGTGCATTATTATGTTAAAAGGCATGTTATACCTACTTAACGTATTCTTTCAATAAAGTTTTCACCAGCACTCAAACGATAGGATACTTTATCCTTATACCTTAGCTCTGCAAGAAGTCCAACTAAAAACTCAGATGGGATTCGTTCTTTAATAAACTTACCAATAGAGCCTTCGTAGTAAGCGATACCGGTTTGTGAAAAATCCTCACCATAAATTCTAATCTTCATATTCAATAAGTCTACATCTAGATAAATAGCATAATCCTTATGGGCATCATATATTATTGCTTTTGACTTCTTCACACTATATCCTCCTTAATTATGGCAATATTGCCGCTTTTCTGTATTAGTTATATTTATAAACATAGTTTCTCATATTAGAAAGTTTATATACCTGCAAGGTGGCAAAGCTATATCCCGTTTTTATTATAACTTGCACTGTGGGTCTTTGGGATCTGGATATTCAATTTCACCTTAATTATACCACATGAGTTTTGCTAATTGAATTACTGCCTACATCTCAACTGTGATGAACTTATTAATAGAAAATAATCAGACTATCAATTTCAAGTATTGTTCTATATAATAAAATTTATAGAGAACAAGGGGGGGATTAATATGGGAGAAGTAAACCAACTAAAAGAACAATTACAGGCAATAAAAGATAACGATTGGAAGCTTCCAGAGGGGATGGACATCTATGCTTTGGCTTTAAAGGCTATAGATAATATAGGTGCTACAGATCCTGTACTTAGAGATGGGCTTATATTGGAGTATTTGATTATATTAATAACTCAGAAGCTTTTAAACAAAGAGCAAATTAAGGTGCTTCTAAATTCTTGCTTAAGTGAAAAGCATTTGTTCTACAAATTGGGAGAAACAGAGGATGACTCTGTATTCAACAGAACCTTCTCTTTATTAGTAGTGGATGTCATATTATATTATCATATCAATTTGGGTGAAGAGCTTCTTACTAAAGATGAATTTTCCAAAGTCTTTGGCGAGGTTGTAAAATATGTAAGAACAGAGAAGGATGTAAGAGGCTATGTCAAGGATAAAGGCTGGGCTCATGCGATGGCACACTCAGGGGATGCATTAGGCTCACTGGCTTTATGCAATGAAATAAATCATTATCAGTTGCAGGAGATACTGGAAGTAATTAAGGGTAAGATGAATATAACCTATTATGTATATAAAAATGAGGAAGCAGAAAGATTAACCTCGGCAATCTTGAATGTAATACGAAGAAATATTCTTGGGGAAGAGGAAATAATTAACTGGATAAAAAGCTTCGATAAACTAGAGATGCCAAAGGATTTGCCTTATAGCCAATACTGGAAAGAAAATATTAAGAATTTACTTCGCAGTTTATATTTTAGACTCAAGTTTAAAAAGGAAGCAGAAATATTTATAGAAGCTCTTGAAGAGGTTCAAAATAACATAAACAGCATATACAATAATCTTGAAGCATAATGATTGAGCTTTATATTTTCATGTGATAGCATGTAACTATCAACCAAGGTAAAGGAGGTAGGTTATGAACGGTGAAGCTTTAGATACTCGGAGCAAGATACTCCAAGAGGCAATAGATATAGTGGGACTAAAGGGCGAGTTTACAATTAGAGAAGTAGCAGAAAAGGCAGGAGTAAATGTTGCCTCCATCAACTATTACTTTGGAAACAAAAATAGCCTACTAAAGGAAGTAGAAATTTATTACTCAGAAATATTATATAAAATACAGTCTGAAATTCTTGCAGATAATAATTTAAATGCAAGAGATAAGCTGACTAGCTGGGCAAAAAGCTTTATAATTTTTATGTTTAGGAGCCCTGCACTGCTTGGACTTATTGTAAATATACTAAATGAAGACAAGAGCTACAATCCTCTTCTAGTTCAAAGGATATACTTAAACAAAGAGCTGCAAAGCACTATAGAGAATTTAATAAAAGAAAGCACTGGGATAAAAAACGAAAGGGTGCTTAATTATAAATATTTGCAGATTTTTTCAGGGATACTTGGACCTGTAATAAGCAAGATAGTATCTAGTACCTTTGGAGATGGAGAAAGTGTATTTGATATAAACGGTAAGGAAGATTTGGATGAATATATTGAAATATTAATAAGTGGAGTTTTAGCAAAATAAGGCATTAACCAATGTCTTATTTTTTTACGTAAAACTTTAATTATTGACTATATATATAGATTATAGTAAAATCTAAACAAGGGTTTTAAACATCTGTTTAAAACCCTTGTTTAGAAAATGCTAAAGGAGATAATAGGATGAGAAGGTTTTCTAGTTTTATTGTAAATCATAAGAGGTTTATTCTAATAGTCTATGCAATTCTCATAGTTCTTTCTTTCATAGGAATGAGATTTGTTTCTATTGAGTATGATTTAAGCTCTTATTTACCAAAAGATATGAATTCTATAATGGGTAAGGAAATACTAGAGAAGGATTTTGAGATTAATGGAGCGGCAAAGCTTGTTATAAAGAGTAATGATTTGAGTCATGTACAAAGTATTAAACAAGAAATAAAGAATATAGAAGGAGTAAAAAACGTAATCTGGTTGGATGACGTTGAAGACATAATGAAGCAGGAGGCTTTCTTTGATCAAAAGCTTTCAGAACATTTCAGGGTAGAAGATTATAACCTCATGCAAATAGAGTTTTACGAGGGTAATGATGATAAAAGCACACAAAAGGCTATAGGTGTGATTGACAGCATGATACCAGAGGAGCACTATATCGGAGGACCTGCTGCAATATCAAAGAGTATGCAGGACACGATATCAAAGGAAATGCTAGCCTACTCTTTAGTTGCATTCATTATAATCCTTATTATACTTTTTATGTCCTCCAGCTCGTATTTTGAACCTATACTATTTTTTATAGCATTAGGAGTTGCAATACTCTTAAATATGGGTACAAATTTTATATTTGGCAGGATTTCTTCTAACACGTACTCAGTTGCAAGTATCTTGCAGCTTGCAGTATCAATGGACTACTCAATATTTCTCCTGCACAGGTTCCATGAGGAGCTGCAAGTAAGGGATAAGAAGGAAGCCATGATAGTAGCAATAGAGAGAACCTTTAGCGCAGTATCAGCCAGTGCCTTGACAACAGTATGCGGCTTTCTAGCACTAGTGGCAATGAAATATGGGATTGGCAAGGATATGGGACTTGTTTTGGCAAAGGGAGTGTTACTAAGTCTTATAACCGTAATAACTCTTTTGCCTGTGCTTGCTCTTGCAACAGAAGATAAATTTAAAAATTATAAGCATAAAATATTACTTCCAAGCTTTGAAAAAAGTGCAAAATACATGGTAAAGGGTAGGCATTTAGTGCTTGCTCTAAGCTTATTAATAATAATTCCTGCCTTCTTAGGACAGTCAAAATTAAGCTATTACTATTCAACTGAAAAAACTCTCTCAAAAACCTCAGAAGCAGTGCTTGCAAATAAGAAGATAAATGAGGTATTTGGAGAAAACAGTGAACTGGTATTAATAGTTCCAAAGGCAGATAGGGTGAAGCTGGACAGCATGACGCAGGAATTGAAGCAGCTTAAGGAAATAAGCACTGTTCAGGGCTTATATACCTCGGTAGATACAGCACTACCTGAAATTTTGATACCGCAAATGGTTAGAGATAGGTTTGAATCGGATAAGTATACTTACTTTGTACTCAATTTGAGATACGGAGTAGAAGCAGAACAAACAAAAACAGCTCTTAGGTCAGTAGACAGTATAGCTTCAAGCTATTTCAATGAGCATTATCTAACGGGTGAAGCCTCGGTTTATCGAGATTTAAACACTGTAACCTCTACGGACTTTTCTAAGATAAATATGCTTTCTATATTGTTTATAGGTCTAATATTGCTTGTAACCTTTAAGTCAATTGTACTACCGCTTATACTAATATTGGTTATACAGCTGGGTATATGGATTAATCTAAGCATTCCATATTTCCAAGGTGGAGAGTTGAATTTTATAAGCTTTATAATTATAGGTGCAATACAGCTTGGGGCTACAGTAGATTATGCAATATTATTTACTACGAGATATAAGGAAAACTTGGGAATGCTTAAGCCTATTGAAGCAATAACACAGACTATAAAGGATACAGGACGGTCAGTTCTAACAAGTGCGCTGATACTATTTGCAGGTACCTTGAGTGTCTCTTATATAACTACAATTAGGTCTGCATCTGAGCTGACTTTACTGATTGGAAGAGGAGCGATTATTAGCTTGGTACTGGTTTTTCTATTACTTCCAGCACTGCTGCTTTTGCTAAACAAACCTATTAAATATACAACTCTGGGATGGCCAACAACTAAAAAATAATGAGGTGAGAATTATGAAAAAGAGAATAATAAGCATAGCTATGGTGCTTTGTTTAATGCTTACAAATATATATGTCTATGCTGAGGTAAAAAAGGATGAGACGGTTTATGCTAGGCTAAAATATGATGGAAGCGTAGCAGAGATTAAGGTAGTAAATCATATATATGGAGATGACAATTCTAACTCCTATACAGACTTTGGAAAATACATTCAGGTGAAGAACATGACAGAAAATGTAGAACCTAAGATTAACGGAGAAGAAATAATATGGCCTATGGAGCTTCTTAGGGACAAGGATATATACTATGAAGGCACAATAGAAAAAGAGCTGCCGATTCAGGTAAATATAAAGTATTACCTTGATGGTAAAGAGCTTGCCACGAAGGATTTGGGAGGCAAGTCAGGACACTTCAAAATAGATATCAATATTAGTCACAGTGATACTGTAGATTGGGATAAGGCTGGACTTTTAACTCAAATACAACTAACACCTGATCTTGATGTCTTTAGCAATATAAAGTCAGAGGGAAGCAGTGTTATAGTGGGAAAGAAGGCTAATATTACCTTTGTGGCTCTTCCTCCTACGACTCAAAGCTTCAGCCTTGAAGCAGAGGTCAAGAATATGTATCTTGACCCAATAAATATATCCGTTGTATCATCTAGCTTTAATCTTCCTGGGGATATAGAATCTGGGATAACTGAGCTTACAGGTGGAATAGGCAAGCTGTATGGAGGTACAACTGAGCTTAGTAAAAACTCAAAGGGTATAAGTGCAGGCATGGAGCAGTTTCATGGTGGACTAAATCAAATGTCTCTACAGGGCGGACAATTAATAGGCGGTTTTGGTCAAATAGCAGCTGGGATGGACACCTTATCTCAAAAAGGCAATGAGTTGCAGGCTGGAATAGGTCAGTTAAGCGGTGGACTTAAGGAGATAAGCACAGGAACTAAGGAATTATCCGGGGGATTAAATCAGCTTACTGAGGGACACACTCAGCTAATGCAGCTTGCAGCTATGTATGCAAACAGCAGCGATCCAATGCTTCGTCAGCTAGCAGAGGGTATTATAAAAGAAGGAGAGGGACTTCAGACGCTTAACGCAGGACTAAAGGAAAGCTCAAGTGGCTTGGAAGCATTAGAAGCAGGCAGTAGTCAGATGCAAAGTGGCTTCGGAGAATACAAGGGCGGCATAGACAAAATGTCAGACAGTATGAAGGAAATGAATAAGGGAATATCTGCATTGCCTAAAGCAATAGACCAGCTAAGCAAGAGCTTTGGAGCCTTGAAAAATGGTATAAACAAGTACTTTAATGGAGTAAATGAAGTAAATAAGGGAGTAGGACTTATAAACGAAGGTACAAAATCGATTTCTGGCAATGTCAGCGGTTCTATATTAGGAAGTGGCGAGAGTAATTATAAATCTTTTGTAGACAGCAGAAACAAAAATTCTACAGTTCAATTTATAATGAGAACACCTTCAATAGATAGACCAGTAGTGAAAGTTAATGACAGCAAGGTTGTTGAAGTAAAGAAGGGCTTTTTTGAAAGACTGCTAGATTTGTTTAGATAAGAGTAGTATAAGGCATCCGCAAGGGTGCCTTAATAGCTTTCTTAAATAGTCCTTAGGTAATCAAAGTATTCTTTTTCGCTCTTAAAGCCGAGCTGCTTCAATTTCTTCTACAATTATTTCATATAAGCCTGTTTCCTGGTCTTTGTTAATGATTGTATTGAACTTATATATTTCTAGCATGTTGTCTAAAAGCTCTGTTGATATTATTGAGACTGTCTTACCCCCTTAACATTAAAAGATTTCAAATTCTCGTCAAGATTTATTAACTTTTAGTTTGTTTTCAGTTTGTGGGATTTTTATAAAGACTTAACCTACTCTCGCTATATCAAGTTGTGTACTCTGTGTAGAGTGTGTACACAACTTGATATTATATGCACAAAAATTTTACTTTATACTTAGGAGATAAATTTATGATAACTATTAAGTTAATAACTTTTATGGTAAAATTATGGATATGACCATTATGTCTATAATGCGTACTATACGAAGTAGTCATTAATAAAAAACAACAGAAAACAATTTGAGATATTTTAGAGGGGAGATTGTATGGAACTTTTATATTTATGGATTAATCGTAGTGATCTTGATTGTATTATACAACAGGAGTTTAATTTTTCCCCTTTATACAAGTTAAAAGTTGATGATCTTAAAAATCCCCGAAATCTTTCTTGTGAAAAGAAAGATACAATAAATCTTTTCAATAGTAGCGTGGATAATGGCAAAATCAATAACATTACTGCTGTGGTGGGTTCTAATGGAGCAGGAAAGACAACGTTGTTATCATTTATTGCAAACAATAATTGTTTTTATAAGTTCAATAGAGGACTTGGATATGAAAGAAATGATGCAAATGAATATAAACATCACAAATCTATTTATGTATTCATTGAGAATGAGAAACTGATTGTATATTACAATCTTGAAGAAAAACTTACTTGCAATTTCGATGTTTTACGTAGAAATTTATATTGGAATAGAGGCAAAGAGAACAAAATAGAACAACTAAATAATGTTAGGAAACAGCTTATAATTTATCTCTCTAATAATTCTTTTGTGCCTGAATCATTGTTAGGATATTCGAAAAGCGATAAAACATATAACATTAATTTGCATCAGAGATCTATGTATCTTGTTGCAAATAACTTTTATAAAGCTCTTTTCGGGAAGACTGGTTTTGATGATATTAAAGAAAATGATGATGGATTTGCTTGGGTTATTAATGGAAACAGAGACGAT
>JBAVGO010000176.1:0-3995 GCA_049684915.1 Lutisporaceae bacterium
CCTTTACCCATCGAAAGCTTACATCATGAAGCTCCATAAAAACCAATAGTTTTTTCCATAAATCTACGTTTAACGCCTTTTCCTTATTGCTTTTAATCCAGTTGTTCTTCTTCCAATTAGCAAGCCAGCCCTTTTCTATGGCATCTACCACATACTTAGAATCACTGTATATAGTTACCTTACAAGGATGCTTTAATGCTTCCAAGCCCTTTAAAACTGCCATTATTTCCATTCTGTTATTGGTTGTATCTCGGTAGCCTCCGGATAATTCCTTACGCATACCATTATATATTAATACCGTGCCGTAGCCTCCAGGTCCAGGATTACCGCTGCATGCACCATCAGTGTACATAGTCAATTCCTTCATATTAGATGCTTACCCCCTAGTTTTAATGTATATAGTTTGTATTTAAACTATGTTCTATATATTTTGCACATTTTACATATAGCTTTTATGCACTAATATTATTTTACATGTAATTTCCCACTCTGTGAATATTTTTATTTAGTATGGTAATAATATATCTATTGCTTATACAAAAGATAACTATCAAGCAACCACATATAAAAACAAAATAACCCTACCCCCAGGACTATTTTGTTTTTAAAGAAGCCTTCCGATTTCTCGGAAGGCTTCTTGCTTCTATTTATTGCCATTTGCGGAGCAAATCCGGCTAAGAGCGAAGGACTCGAAGTCCGGAGCTTTTATTGATTTGTAGGAGTAGTTGGAGTGTTTATAGTGTTCAACCTATTCAATATATCCTCTAACTCCTTAAGTCTTGTGCCATACTCTGTCCAATTGCCACTCTTCATTGCTTCTTGAGACAATTTAAATACTTCATTAGCTCTAACTATCAGAGCCGCTGCATCCTCTTGACCATCCGTCGTTGGTTGTTCTGGCTGTTGCGGTTGCTCTGGCTGAGGTTGGTTTTGCTTTAGTTGGAATATTCTCTCCAGTCCCTGCTCCAGTGTATCCTCCATTACTACCTTGTTTTTATAATAAACTATTACCTTTTTCATTTCAGGCAGTGCATTAGCATTAATAGCCTTAATATATATAGGCTCTACATAAAGTAACGAAGCTTCCACCGGTATCGTAAGCAGATTTCCTCTAACTACACGAGAATTACCTCCTGTAGCCAATAGGTTTAGTTGAGGTCCTATTATAGTATCCTGGCTTATTATACCCTCAACCTGCATAGGTCCTTCTATTATCTGACCTGAAGGAAAGTCATATTGTACAAGCTGACCATAATCTTCTCCGTCATTTTTTACTGCCAGCCATGCTATCATATTTGTTTTTCCCTGTGGTGTATAAGGAACCATCAACAGGAACTCTTCCTTTTGAGTATCCGGCAGACTCATTATCAAATAAGCTGACTCCACGGATTGTTGATTTTTGTCTTCTTCAGCACTATAAATTTGAGTAGCTATATCCCAAATATCGCTCTTATTGTAAAGCTCTCTAGCAGACTTCATATGATACTTTTTGTATATATTTGATTGCACATCAAACATAGTTTGAGGATATCTAATGTGTGCTCTCAATGCTTCAGGCATTTCACTTAAAGGCTTAAATACAGTTTTAAATATATTTGCATAAGTATTTATTATTGGATCTGTATCATCCGCTATATAGTAGCTTGTAGTGCCGTTATAGGCATCAATTACTACTTTTACGGAATTTCTTAAATAGTTAATGTTTGTCTTTTCATCTATTGGCTCAGAGTACGGATATCTGTTGCTTAAAGTGTAAGCATCTATTATCCAATAAAGTCTACCATCTGCTGCCACAATATATGGGTCTTCATCATATATTAGGAATGGTGCTATTTTTTGTACTCTAGCTTTTATCTCACGATTTATCAATATTTTACTGTCAGAACTTATATCCTGCGAAAGCAAGAAGTTAAGCTTTCCTTCCTTAACTGCAAACATAATTTTGTTGAGGAAATTTAACTTTATTCCTCCAGTACCCTCATATGTGGTTTCTACGTTTGTATTACTGGTAGGATAATCAATTTCCTTTTCTCTAGAATTAACTATTACGAAGTCCTTTGTAAGCTCTCCATAATATATTTCAGGTCTGTCTATATTAATATCTACTTCTGATTTAACCGGTAAATCTTTTATAAACAATCTTGGCTGACCAGAGGTAGTAACCTCATTTACAGGTGACATTGTCACTCCATATCCATGGGTATATTTCAAATATCTGTTTATCCATGATGAGCCTTGATTTTGCGAAGGAATATTGGAGGTTAACAGCTCTCTTGGTGAAATAAACACTTGTCTGTATACTCCATTTACCATATATCTGTCTATATCTATATCATTGAACTGATAATAATTCTTAAGACCCTGTATTTGATTGTATATATCCAAAGCCAATCTATAGTCATTTATAGGTATATTGTTTACAGTAACTCTATTCTTTTCTATATCCTGTGCGGTCAGGTCTTGTTTGACGGCAAAGGGCTTAACCTCTACCTTATCCAAGCCATAAGCATAATTAGTATAGTTTATGTTGTTCTGCAGATATTGTTCTTCCTTTGAAAGCTCATTTGGAGCTACTACAACACTTTGAACTCCTGTGGACACCAACCCCGAAGCAACTAATGCAACTACCAGCAAAATAGGTCCAAATACCGCCAGCTTAAGCTTTTTTCTACCCCACGACACAAGCATAAGAACTGCTGTCAAAATACAAATAGCTATATATGCATAATAAAAAGGTAAAGTAACATGTACATCTGTATAACTTGCTCCAAAAGCAATTCCTCTACCAGAATATAAAAGCTCAAACATTCTGATATAAAAGCCAAAAGCTAGAATCAAGAAGAATATTCCACCCAGTAAGGTAAGCTGTCTGGATGCTGCTGATAAGATATTCTTGTAAATACTTTCAGGCTTATAAATTGTTGTTATATTGTCTTGATTTCCATAGTTTGGAACTCCTGTAGAGAAAATAGTTATAGTATTATATATAATATTTATCACAAAAAGTACAAAAACTAATCCCAATAAAAAGCTATATAAGTTATTTAGGAATGGCAGCTCAAATATGTAAAATGATATATCCTTATTAAAAATAGGATCTGTAAGATTAAATGGTGTTTTGTTTATATATATTAAGAAATTATACCAAATCTCAGATACAAAAACTAAGGAAAAAATAAAAGCTACAATAACTGAAACCAGTCCAAAAATCATATTCTTTGCTTTACGTGCCTTAGCTGATATACCTATCCCACTTTTCTTCTCAGAGTGAGCGTTTATAATTTTCATATAAGCAAATATAATTATAAACAGAATAATAAATGCTGGTACAAAAAACTGTATTTGAGTCACCAGCTTCTTAAAGAATATCTCTTGAAAGTTTAGTTCAGAAAACCATTGATAGTCGATTAAATAGTTTATTATACTGGTAAAAAACACAATAACCAGCAGTAAAGCTGCTGCCAATATAATCAAGCCTCTATTTCTAGCGTTTAAGGTTTTATTCAAATTAATCCCTCCATATATTACTAATTAGTTATCTTTAAATTACTTATATCTACGTAAAATTATTCAACTTGTCTGATTCCAATGGAAAATATTAGGCAATGCGTCGATGCATTGCCTAATATTTATTTGATTTTATATCAGATATCTATAGACGATATTATATCGCACAAGGTTTTTATGAAGTTGTATTGTCCTGCATCAAACTCCTTAACCTTTATGGAAGCTGAAAGATAAAGCACTCCCCTCAATCTTCCCTTCTTCGTCATTGGAACTGCCATTATACTCTGCCATTCAGGCATTCCTGTCATACTGTCCACTCCCAGATAGCTGTTCCAATCTACTTTGTATTCTCCAACGCTTTCCTCTATACATTTGCTCACTACTTCTTTGTTGTAGTATTCTTCCTCTACCTCGGTGGTTATGAATTTCTTTCTTACTATCTTTTTTCTTATTTCTCCCATTTCGCCTATATTAAATATTATTCCCAG
>JBAVGO010000177.1:0-10990 GCA_049684915.1 Lutisporaceae bacterium
ATATGCTACTTCTCCATTTATTATTGTATACAAAACTTCTGTTTTAAGCAGCCTCTCCTGCCTACAAGTCAATATATCTTCAGATAGTACCACAAAATCAGCAAAATAGCCTTTTTTAAGCCTACCAAACACACCTTCACTATAATTTGCATAAGCAGCATTTGTAGTATAGCATTTCAGTGCATCCATAGGCTCTACACTTTCTGCAAGGTTTAGTTGCTTATAGCAGGCTGCATGAATTCCCAAGATTGGCTCAAAGCCTATATACCTGCTTTTATCCTTTTTCTCTGGCATATCACCCCCGCCATATGGAAAATCACTATTAAATATTACATTTACACCTTTTTCTAAAAAGCTTTTAAATCTATATATCATATTGAAACGTTTTCTACCCAATCTTGACTCTGTAAGCTCATCTTCATACAAAAACACAGGCTGGACGGATGCAATTACATCAAGCTTTTTAAATCTGTCTATATCACTATTTTGTATTATCTGAATATGCTCTATCCTGCATCTTATGTCTCTATTATTGTTCACTCTGGTCTGCTCGATACAATCCAAAATAATATTAACTGCCTTATCCCCAATAGCATGGATATTTATAGGCTGATTAATTGCTTCATTTTGAATAAGTATATTCTTTAGCTCAGCACTCCCGATAAGCTGTATGCCACAATTGCCAGGGTCATCAGCATACTCCTTTGAAAGCAATGCGGTTCTAGAGCCAAAGCTCCCATCCATAAAATACTTTGGTGCACCTATTCGCAAGCTGTCAGTCTCATCACCCTTTTTACTATCAAACTCCTCTATGGAGACATCATCCTCACCAAAAGGTGCAGTAACTATTCTTATCTTCAATCTACCTTTCTTTTGAAGTCTTCTGTATAGGTCAAAGAGTCTTCCATATTTAGTGCATATATCATTTACTGAGGTAATTCCATTTTCTAAGTAAACCTCCTGAGCTTTTAGTACAAGCTTCTCAAGGTAGCTGTCGGAGAAGCTTTCGCTAATTTTTTGCACTATTTTATTAGCAGCATTTTCATACAGCATTCCAGTTGGTCTTCCATCCTTGCCATAAGGAACCTCGCTGCTCTCTAGCATATTGTCAACACTCATCAGCTCAATGGCTCTACTATTTAGACATAAGGAATGTCCATCCATACGCACCAACATAACAGGCTTCTCATTATGCAAGCTGTCAAGCAGCACTCTGTCCGGGAACCTGCCTCCAAAAAGCCTGCTCTCGTCCCAGCCATGACCAATAATCCAGTCAGCTTTGCCTATCTTTGCCGCATATTCCTTAATATTTGTCTCCAGCTGCTCAATTGAACTTATACTGCGTAAATTTAGCTCCATAAGTGCTCTAATTCCATCAACTATATGTATATGTGATTCCCAAAAGCCTGGTACCACTACCTTCCCTTGCAAATCTAATATATCTTCTTTTTTTATACTACTAAAATAACTGCTATCTGCAATATTTTTTCCTGCTTCTAAAATTCTTCCGTCTTGCGTTAAAAGGTAACTCACTTCCCTATTTTCATTGTCTAGGGTATATATTTTTGCATTAATATAAGCTTTCATAAGACACCTCTTTGCTATAAATTGGATATATCCATTTTATTAACCCTAGATACAATATACATGTTTCATATAATTTTTTCAAACAATTCACCATTATTATACAAACTGAATAATATGCTATATGAGATATTTTTAAGGAGGTTCGATGGTGTGGAGAAAGTGGTAGAGCTAAAAAATGTATCTATGAACTATCATACAATGCAAGGAGAAACCCAAGCCATCAAAGACTTGTCACTAGATATTAAAAGTGGTGAATTTGTGAGCATTGTAGGCCCTAGTGGTTGTGGAAAATCTACTCTGCTTTCACTGATATCCGGAATAATAAAGCCTACCTCTGGCAGCATATTAGTTAACAATGAGTCTGTTTCCGGACCCTCAAATAATGTAGGATATATGCTTCAAAAGGATCATCTTTTTGAATGGAGGACAATATTAAAGAACGCAACCCTTGGACTAGAAATTCATAAAAAGCTAAATAAGGAATCCTTGGCTCATATAGAGCATTTGCTTGATGAATACGGATTGAAAGATTTTAAGCATCATTATCCAAAACAGCTGTCAGGTGGTATGAGACAAAGAGCTGCACTTATTCGCACCCTTGCTACAGACCCAGACATACTCCTTCTTGATGAACCTTTCTCAGCCCTTGACTATCAAACACATTTGCTAATATCGGAGGAAATTTGGCTGATTATAAAGAAAGAGAGGAAAACAGCAATTCTTGTAACCCATGACATTGCAGAAGCTGTTGCTTCCTCAGATAGAGTAATAGTTTTATCAAGCAGACCTGCGGAAATTAAGAACATCCACGAAATATATCTGACCTGTGACAGAAGAACTCCTATTACATGCAGAGAGGCTCCTGAGTTCAGACGATATTTCAATGATATATGGAAGGAGCTGGATGTGCATGTATAATGAAATCTATTCAAAAGAGCATCAGGAGTTTATTAAAAAGCATAATACAAAAAAAATAGCAATACTAGTATCTCAAGCACTGCTGCTAGTATTGTTCTTTGCATTGTGGGAATTAGCGGCATATCTTAAATGGATCGATTCATTTATAATGAGCCAGCCCTCAAGAGTAATAAAAACTATAATATCACTTACTGCAAACGGCTCCTTATTCACTCATTCTGGCATAACAATACTAGAGACAGTCATAGGCTTTTTATCAGGTACAATTCTTGGCACCTTAATAGCAATAGTGCTTTGGTGGTCAGATTTCACTGCCAAGGTTCTTGATCCATACCTTGTAGTGCTAAATGCATTACCTAAAACTGCACTTGGGCCTATAATACTTGTATGGATAGGCGGTACTATGGGTTCTATAATTGTAATGGCACTAATGGTATCTATAATTGTCACTATACTAAATGTCTATCTTGCTTTTGAATCAGTTGATGAGGATAAGTTAAAACTACTAAAAACCTTAGGTGCTACAAAGTCCCAGATATTATATAAGGTCGTATTGCCCTCTAGTATTCCTGCAATAATCTCTGTAATGAAAATAAATGTAGGTCTATCCTTAGTAGGTGTCATAGTAGGAGAATTCCTTGTATCTAAGGCTGGGCTTGGCTATCTCATAATATATGGTGGTCAGGTTTTCAAGATGGATTTGGTTATGACCAGCGTAATCATACTGGCTGTTGCCGCTGCATTGATGTATTTGTCTGTTTCATGGTTTGAAAAAAAGCTTACGAAGATGCGATAAAATGAAGGGCTTACATTTTATCAGCTACTATTGTATAAGTCTTAGGTATACCCTTGTCAAAAACCTCTGAGGACAGGTTTGGTTCTTCCTGCAATAGCTTAATAGTCAATCCAGCCTGTGCTGCTGCTGTAACTACTTCGCCTAAGGTCCATCGTCTCCAATAAACCTTCCGTGTCTCATTTTCCATTCCCTCAGGTAAATACTTTGCAAAGGATACTTCCTTTTCTTCTAAGCTTGTATCAAAATAATCTCCATCCACCTTATGCTTACGAACCTTCGCTGTAGAGCCTCTAGATGATATTAGCTTAGTTGATACAGGATGAAAATCCCTAAGTACAAATCGTCCACCATTTCTTAACAGATTAAATACAGTATCAAAAAAAGGTTTTAGCTCTACAAAGTAATGCACTATTCCCAGCTCTGCAAAAACAATATCATATTGTGACTTAAGTTCATTTTGCGGTAAATTAATTACATCTGAGACGATGTAATTAATTTTAACACCAGCTTCAATTGCCAATGCCTTAGCATATTTAGCGTTTCCAGTAGAAATATCTATTACTGCGGCATCAGCTCCTAATAATGCTAAAGCTACTGCCTTTACACCATTTGAACCCATTAGATTTACAATCTTCTTGCCCTTTATGTCACCAAAATATTGTAAAATAGGATAAAGCTTTACGGTAGGATTTTCCTTCAATCTGTCTGCTGCTTCTTTTGGTACTCCAAATCGCTCTATCCAAGCTTCATAGGTATCTTCATTCCATGCGCTATTATCAGTATTTTTATCTATCATTTGTGAAAAATCCTCCTATTAAAAAAGCTCATGTTTATGTAAACTCCCTAGCTACAACTCTTAAAATTGATGAATCAGCTTTTAATTTGAAAATAAAGACTGTCAAAGCTGACAGTCCTCATAAATAAATAACTAATTTTAGTCTATTGTTCGTTTTCTACATTACAAGGCGTATTTTCATTTTTATCAAGCTCATCAAGTGTTATTTCTAAACCACCGAACTTACCAGCCAAGCCATTATATATCAATGTCATCAAAGTTCCAAACACTCCATAAAAAACAATAAACAAAATAGGATATCCTATAGCCATCATCATTCCGATTAATGCTATCTCAAAAACCTTTGTAATAAAGCCGACAATTGTCATAATAACTCCAATAAGGATTAACATTACTATTGGAATAATCATCATATACATCATAGTCTTAAATACACTTAATGGTCCCAGCTTTTTAACCTCATATTTTTTCATATTTTCAACTCCCTTTATCAAAATTATTTATCCTCTTGCTATATCAACAATTTCCAGAGCATCATCAACCACATAATCAGGTTTTTCTTTATCTTGATGATTTGCTGCCGCCCCCCAGGTTACAAGCACCGCCTTAACATCTGCGTTATGAGCACATTTTATATCAAATATACTATCTCCAATCATCAGTGCTTCCTCTGGCTTTGCCCCTAAAAACTCTAAAGCCTTAAGTACAGGTTCTGGATGAGGCTTGTGATGCTCGGTATCATCTATAGTCACCACTACTGAGAAAAATTTCATTATATCAAAAAGCTCCAAACCTCTATGTGCCATTTTTGCTCTCTTTGAGGTAACCACCGCAAGGATGCAGCCTAGTTCTTTCAAAGCTTCAAGGCACTCCTTTATGTTGCAGCAAAGTGCTACACTACTGTCATGTTTGCTTTCATTAAAATCGGTATAAGTCTTATAAAGCTCCTCTGCATTATCCTCAGAATATCTTCTAAGAGTAGTAATCAGCGGCTCTCCAAAATACTTATATATTTCGCTTTCCTCAACATCCTTGTTTAAATGTGTCTTATAAGTATGCTTAAAGGAATTAATTATCAGTTGATTAGTATCAATAAGTGTACCGTCCAGATCAAAAAGTATATATTTGTATTTCATCTTTTCCTCCCGTTTTGTAACATTAGCTATTATTGTAGCACAAAAATCCACTATAAGCATATAAATCTATAACCTTACCTCCATAGCTTTATATAGTGTTACTTCATCCGGACTTACCTTACAGCTGTATGATAATATCTCTACCCCTTCTGCTTTAGCCTTACTTAAAGCTTCTGCAAAAGCAGTGTCCATAACCTTATTTGGAGTAAAATAATCTGCAAAATCCAACTGTATTACAAACAAAACACAGGCTCTATAGCCCTCTTTCTTTGCTTTTATAAGCTCATAAATATGCTTTGTACCTCTCGTAGTAGGTGCATCGGGGAACTTAGCTACACCGTTTTGTTCCAAGGTAACCCCCTTCACCTCTACAAAAGCCTTCTCGCAAGCTTTCTCCAAGTATAAATCAAATCTGCTGTTACCGAAGGTGGTCTCCCTCTTTATATAGCTGTAGTCTGTAAGCTCTGTGATTACATTGTTTCTTATGGCTTCCTCTGCCAGTTTATTTGGGAGCTGTGAATCAATAGATACCAATCTACCGTCTTTGTATACCATAATGAGCTCGTAGTTTGTTTTCCTTTTCTTGCCTTCTCTTCTCTCTAATAAAACCTCTGCACCTTCTATAAGTAATTCTCTACAACGTCCTGTATTTGGGACATGTACCAGATTTACTTCCCCAGCTATATCAACCATAGCTTCAAACCTGTTTGGACGCTTTATAAAGTATCCTTTTACCACCTTATTATCAATTTTCACATTGCCACCAACCAATCATATATATGTTGCGATAAATACATAGATGTTGCATTAAAAAAATATTACAGGTAAAATATATTAAACATACAATGCTTATTATACCATTTTACGGGAGGTTTTATATTGGATAATTACAATGTACTTGTTCTTATGAAAAAAGATAAGGCTACAAATATGTTAATCGAAACAATAGATTCTTACACAATAAGTGAGGATATGTCACTAATAGAGAAGGTTTATTTTGCAGAAGAAGAGAGTGGTAATTTCATCTACCTGACTCTTACAACAGAAGATGTTGACGATTGGCAATATTATGGCATTTATGACCTATACAAGGAAGAAGTGTTTGAAGCTTTGGTTGATGAAATTCTTGACGGCTCAGGGGAATATAATCCAAGATGGATTTTAAAGTTTAGCTATAAAGAAGATAGAATTGATATGGAAGATAAGCTAAACAAGATTATTAGACTTCACCTAAATGAATTACAAAGAGTTTTGCCTATTATTGAAGAAAATAAGGATAAGTACCAAAACAAAGCAGAAACAGAGGAATAGGACAATATCTTTCTCTTATAGTCGCTTAGGCATGTTTATCTTTTAGTGCATATAATGTATAATAAAAGTATAAATTACTTGCAATGTATAAAATTGGCAATATTACAAACACTAAATATAACGGAGGTGTAATATTGAAGCACTACAAAATAAAGCACTTGATATACCTAGTGATGATAATATCATTCATCCTAATACCAAGCAGCGTATTCGCAGACTTCGGAGATACCACGCTCAAGAAAGATATGACACACACTGACGTTATAGAGTTACAGCAAAAGTTAAAGGAATTAGGCTTTTTTACAGAAAGTAAATGTACAAACTACTTCGGCAGTAAGACTGAAGAGGCAGTTAAGAAGTTCCAAGAAAGCGTAGGATTAACCGCAGATGGAGCAGCAGGCAGCAAAACTCTAAAAGCAATAGATATTAAGCTTAAGCAAAAAAATCTTATACCAGAAGGCTTTACACAGCTAAAAGCTGGAGACAGCGGTGAACTTGTAAAGAAGATACAGCAAGAGCTTCTGGATTTGAAGTTCTATACTGGTAAGCTTACATCAACCTATGATGAAGCCACTACAGAAGCAGTTAAGAAATTTCAAAGTGCAAATCAATTAGAAGCTACAGGCATAATAGATAAAGCAACCATAATTAAGATTAATACAGCTTCAACCTCTACTGTAAGCAGAGGTAATGCAAGCCCTGAGCTAGGCTCGGTTATAATAGACTATGCAAAGAAGTTCTTAGGAAAGCCCTATAAATGGGGAGCTTCAAATGGAAAAAGCTTTGATTGTTCAGGATTTACAATGTATGTATACAATAATTTTGATATTAAGCTTGCGCATAGTGCTGCCGGACAGTTTCAAAAAGGCATAAAAATTGCAAAGGCTGACTTAAAACTAGGTGATGCAGTATTCTTTACCACTTACAAAAAAGGTGCCAGTCATGTAGGCATATTCATTGGCAACAATAAATTCATACATGCCAGCTCCAGCGGCGGTAAAGTAATTATCACTGATTTGAATACAGCATATTACAAAAGCAGATATATTGGTGCAAGAAGATATAAATAGAGGATAGACAAATGTCTATCCTTTTTAATGTTTTGATTTGTTTCAATGCCTCTATAAAATATATTTTATATATGGTCTAATAAGAACAACTATCAATGCTACCCAAATAAAAACTATTATACCCCCAGCTACCCAACTCTTTCCTAATGACTTTTTATCCATGTCAGCAGCTTTTATTCTGCACTCCTCCATTATTTCCTTTGGAATCATCTTCAACGCTATTGATATTCCGATCGGTATTAATATCAAGTCATCCAAATAGCCTAGTATAGGAATAAAATCTGGGATAAAATCAATAGGACTTAATGCATAACCTATAATAAGTACAGTGAATGCCTTGGCAAACCAAGGTACTTTAGGATGCTTGTAAGCACAGTACAAAGCCATAAGCTCCCTTTTGATTTTCCATGCCTTATCCTTTAACCGTTCCAATATGCTGCTCAAATATAACCCTCCATATCTAAGTATCTATATCAGAATTATATCATTGCATTAATTTAAAGGCAAAAAAAAAAGGTCCGGGGGGACCTTTTAATCTAATTTTTAAATTTACTATTTTTACTTGACTTTTCCATTGACTTGAGCTTTACTATCATCTTTGCTATGGTTGTTATTTTCTGTATCATTAGTTTTATCTGTTGCCTTTTCTATAATTTTTTCAGCTTTTTCTGTTGCTTTATCTGCTGTCTTTTCTATTTGTTCCATTGCTTTTTCTTGTATTCTTTCTGTCTTCTTTTCCTGCGTTGCTATAGCTGCAACCTGTTGCTTTGCATCATCCATAACCTTCTCAAGCTTTTTTTCTACTTCTCTTAATTGTTCAGTTGTTCGAGTTCTTTCGGTTGTTATTGTTTGTACTGCGAGGCTTTCATTTACTAATGCTTCAACTACATCCTTATCTTCTTCATCAACAGCCTTCATAGCTTCTTTGAAAGCTTGTTTTATTGTAGCTTTTGTATCTTTGAAGGATTCGTTGATACCCTTTAGAGCATCTTTTGTAGTTAAACCAAGCATATTTGATGTAACTCCAATACCTTTTTCATTTGTTACAAATAAATCTATAACTTCTGCAAGAGGTTTTCCTGATTGCTCTGATAAAGATATTACTGCAATTATCTGTCTTGTGTTAAGCTCTGCTTCTATTAGCTTTGCAATTAATGCTGGATCTTGAACCTTTTCTTCAATATACTTTAATGTTATTTCAAGCTTTACGTTGTTTTCTTCTTCTTCTTTATTTTCTACTACTTGTGCAACTTCAGTTGCTGCTTCAGTAGCTGCTGCAAGCTTTTCTATTTCTACTTTAACTTCTTCTCTGAATTGTTCAGGAATGCTAGCCAATATCTTTTCTACAACAGCTGCATCCTTAAGATTTGCATCATTAATGTCTTCCATAGCGTTGGCGACCTGCTTACCGTCTGCCATAGCTGTTTCTATCAATGTAACTGCTTGTGATAGATTAGTCTTATATTCTTCTAATGCCTTCTGTGTTAGCTCAATTTCAGATTTTTCTGCCATTGCATTACTTTCTGCTAATCTTTCTTGAGCTATTTTAGCAAGAGTCTCTGCTTCTTTTACAGCATCTGTAATTAGTACAAGCTGTATTCTCTCCATTAACTTGTCCAATGAGTAAAGTATACTATCTGGTGTAATACCAGGTGCTTGTGTAGTAGTTGTTTCAACTACTATAGTTGTTGGTGTAGTCGTATCTGCGAATATTGGTACAGATAACGCCATACTTAAGATTATAACTATTGCTAATATCTTTTTCAATTATATCCACTCCCTTTTGTTATTCATGATATATATTTCGGTTGAAAAAATCGATTTTAGGGGTATTTTGTAAAATAAGAAAAATTCTTATGATATGCCTATATGCCATAATTGTTTAATGTAGCTATATACTCTCTGATGCATAAAAAAACATTTACACTTGTTACTAGTACCTGGTATAATATTCTTATAATGAACATTCAGGGGGGTTAGGTTATGTCGAGAGTAAAAATTGTTACTGATAGCACCGGATATATTACTAAGGAATATTTAGATGCAAATGAAATAACAATGGTTCCATTGTCTGTATATTTTGAAGGTAATGTAATGTATGAAGGTTTTCCTGGCGAATTCTCTGATTTCTTCGAGAGGCTGAAAACCTCAAAGGACTTCCCATCGACTTCTCAGCCATCTATTCAAGCCTTTTTTGATGTTTTTAAGCCAGCTGTTGATGCTGGAGCTGAGGTTGTTACAATCGTAATATCCTCAAAGCTTAGCGGCACATACAACAGTGCCATGGCTGCCGCACAGATGTGCGAATCAGATAAAATATCTGTAATAGATTCAGAAGCTTGCGCTCCAACTCTTAAATTTCTGGTTGAGAGAGCAAATCAATTAAGTCTCGAAGGAAAAACTAAAGATGAAATTACTGATGTTATTAATTCTGAAAAGAAAAGAATGGGAATAAATTTTACAGTACACACATTAGAGTATCTCAAAAAAGGTGGACGTCTTAGTTCTACCCAAGCAACCATAGGCACATTACTAAATATTAAACCTATAATAGCACTGATTGATGGAAAACTAGAGTCAATAGATAAGGTGAGAGGCAAGTCAAAAGCTATTGAAGCTATGATTTCAAATATACCTGCCATGGTTAGTAAAATTAGCATTTGCCATATAGAAAACCTAGAAGAAGCTAAAGAGGTTAAAGTTATATTAGAGAACAGATTTCCTGAAGTCAAGCTTGTAATTGATGATTTGGGTCCCGTTATAGGTTCTCATCTAGGTCCGAAGGCTTTAGGAATATGCTATAAATGGTAATCCCCAAAATTACCCATAAAAATAGACGACAGTCCAACACTGTCGTCTATTTTTCTACTATCTAAAATTTATACCTATTTCAGTTTGGCAGCTTGAGCAAACTCCTATATATGTTTCGTCTATTTGGAAAAGCTCATATACCTCATCACACTTTAAGCAAGTAATAACACATTTCTTCATATAGAGTAGTGTGCCTATATATTTAACCCTCTTATCCTTATATTTCTCTACTACCTTTGTATACATCTTGCTTTCACTTTTATCTACAGAAAGCTCATTACGAAGAGAAGCAAACCTGATATTCTCCAATTGAATGGCTTTTCTCTTGTCTTCCAATTCCTTAATTTCATCGGATATTTCAAATATTCTATCCTGGTTATAGTTTATTTTCTCACCTAAGTCAGTAAGTATATCTATTTTCTTTTGATAATTGAAATATATTCTATAAGCTGTCATGTAATTTTCTTTGTGATTAAACTCATTTTGACAAAATCTACATTCATCAAAGTCTGGTATATCAAACTTTTCAACATATGTATTTCCTAGAGTATCGCAGTATGGGCAC
>JBAVGO010000178.1:0-3796 GCA_049684915.1 Lutisporaceae bacterium
ATCCAAAGGAATTGAGACAGTTAGAAAAGAGTAAAAGAGATGAAATTTTAAAGAAGATTAAATTAGTGAATGGAGTAACAATAAGACAATTATCAAGGATGACAGGAATATCAAAGAGTATGGTAGATAGAGCTTAGGGACTAGGTACCTGTCCCCCTTGTCCCAAAGGGGCTTAGTAAAGCACTGTTCACGTAAATACATTGTGCAGTTATAAATCTTTTGCCGTATAAAGGCAAAATCATGAAGAATCCAATGAATAATCATTCAAGGGTTTAGGACACTCAATTTTTTATGGCCATTTTTCGGAGGCTTGCCTGACATTTATTATTTCTACAATACATCGAATGGTTACAATATGGAGTTAGAGAACTGCAAATAACCATGCTACTAAAAATTATGCTTGACTTGGAGTTAACTCCAAGTGATATGATGTTTTACAGAGGTGATACTACGAAAAAAAAAGAAGTGAGTATACAATTTTACATCTCAAAGGATAAAGTAGAGAATGATAATGATGCTGATAAATAGAAACTATTCTTATAGCATATTTTTCGCATTCTGGTAACACTCAGGTAATTGCCAATCAAATTCATGAAAACGTAGGAGGTAATATATTAAAAATTGTGACCGTAGATCCATATCCTACTAATTATAATGCAGTCGTAGATCTGGCAAAGCAGGAACTAAAAGATGACTACAGACCTGAACTTGCAACAAAAATTGAGAATATGGACTCCTACGATGTGGTTTTTGTTGGTTATCCTAACTGGTGGGCAACGATGCCGATGGCAGTATTTACTTTTTTAGAAGAATATGATTTTTCTGGAAAAACAATTATACCCTTTTGCACACATGAGGGAAGTTCTTTTGGTCGAAGCATAGACGATATCACTGAACTTTGTCCGAAATCAACTATTTTGGATGGCCTGGCAATCCGGGGTAGAAACGTAAAAAATGCACAGAAAGATTTGTCAAAGTGGCTAAATGAAATTGGTATGATAAAGGAGGAAATATAGATATGCAAAAGAAAAAATTAGGATTTGGATTCATGCGTTTACCGGTAGATGATGCCGGAAGCATTAAACTGGATACAGTCAAGAAAATGGTTGATACTTTTTTGGAAAGAGGCTTTACTTATTTTGATACAGCTTATGTGTATCATATGGGTAAGAGTGAGATTGCTATAAGAGAGGCCTTAGTAAAACGACATAATAGAGACAGTTTCACTGTAGCCACAAAATTGCCAGTGGTGCTCTTGAAAACTAAGGAAGACCAGGAAAGGATTTTTAACGAACAATTAGAAAAATGTGGTGTAGATTATTTTGATTACTATCTTCTTCACAACCTTGGCGTAGCGAACTATGAGGTAGCTCAAAAATTCGATAGTTTTGCATTTATTGAGGAAAAGAAGAAAGAAGGGAAAATCAAACATATTGGATTTTCATTCCATGATACTGCAGATTTGTTGGACGAAATCCTGACAGCGCATCCTGTAGTGGATTTTGTCCAGTTACAGATTAATTATATCGATTGGGAAAATGAAAGTATTCAGTCAAAGAAATGTTATGAAGTAGCAAGAAAGCATAATAAATCAATTATTGTTATGGAACCGATCAAAGGTGGTACGCTTGCGAAAGTGCCTGAAAAAGTAGAAAAGTTATTTAAAGAATATCATGCAGATATGTCAGTGCCGTCATGGGCAATCCGTTACGCAGCAAGCCTTGATGGCATCATGATGGTATTAAGTGGGATGTCTGATATGGATCAGTTATTGGATAATACAGGATATATGCAGGAGTTTAAGCCTTTTGTACAGAAAGAATATGATATTGTAAAAAGAGCTGTAAATATTATTAATGAAGCAATTGCGATTCCGTGTACAGCGTGTCAGTACTGTGTAGAGGGCTGTCCGAGAAACATAGCTATTCCAAAGTATTTTGCATTATACAATACGGAAAAACAATCCCTGAACTCTGGTTTTTCCATACAAAGAGTATACTATGATAATTATACAAAAACACATGGAAAAGCATCCGATTGTATTGATTGTAAACAATGTGAAATACATTGTCCGCAGCATATTGAGATTACAAAATTTTTAAAGGATGTAGCTGATACTTTTGAAGCATAACTTTCTTTCCGCAGATAGAAGATATAAACAGTTATCTAAACTATGAGTTAACTTCAAGTAATATAATATCTGATATCAGGAGGTGAAATCGCATGACGATTTCAAAAGTATGTAAAAAATATGATATATCACAGGATACACTCCGCTATTATGAACGCATCGGACTGATTCCCCGTGTGAATCGTAATAAAAGTGGAATCAGAGATTTTACGGAAGAAGATTGCAGGTGGGTCGAATTTGTTAAATGTATGCGAAATGCAGGTCTTCCGATTGAAGTATTGATTGAGTATGTTGCACTGTTTCAACAGGGTGATGAAACCATTGAGGCAAGAAAAGAACTCCTAAACGAGCAACGTAAGCAGCTCATAACAAAAATGGAAAATATGAAGAAAACCCTGGAACGTCTGGATTATAAAATAGCAAGATATGAAAATACAGTAGTTGAAAAAGAAAAAGCACTAAAAAGACCAGCGGATTAGTTTTGTCCCTGGTAAAATTTGAGTTTTGATTTTATAGTTATTTCATGATATTATTATAAAAATCAATAAAATTCTATGAACAAGAGAAGTAACTGCAAGGTCAATTTTCAGAGAGTCGGAGTTGGTGTGAGTCCGATAATATGATGTGCAGTGAATGGGCTTGTGAGAAGCTAGGTGAACTTTCTTTTGGAAAAGTATCTGATGCCGGGAATTCCCGTTATAGAAGTAGGATATCGAGTTTTATTCTGTATCCGAGTGAGTGAGACAGATTGCTGTCTAATTTGGGTGGTACCGCGAAAGTAGCCTTTCGTCCCTGTTTTGGGGATGAAGGGCTTTTTTTTGTAAATAAAAAAGGGGGTGAGCTTGATGTCATGAAATGTAGTGCAATATCATTGGTATACAAAAAAGAAAAATGAAGGAGAGATTTTTTATGAATTTAAGAAAAAATATTTTGACTGCATTACTTATAGCAATGGGCTACGTTTTGCATCAAGTTATACCTGGAACAATAGGAAGTATGAAGTTTGACATAATGTTATCTTTTATATTTGTAGCACTATTTATAAATAGAGATTTTAAAAGTGTGATACTAACAGCTTTATTAGGTGGGGGAATAACTGCAATGACTACAACCTTTCCTGGAGGGCAGATTCCCAATATGATTGATAAATTGATTACTTGTATAGCTATCTATTTGTTATTGAAGCTTTTTAAACGCTTTAAGTTTAAACAAGCTGCTATGGGAATTGTTGCTTTTTTAGGTACTATTATCAGTGGTAGTGTATTTTTGTATTCGGCATTGCTGCTAGTAGGATTGCCTGTACCTTTCTTTGTTTTATTTTCAGGAATTGTTCTTCCAACAGCCTTTGCCAATATTTTTGTCACTATAATTGCATATAATGCAGCAAAAACAGCTATAAATATGTGCGGTTTTTCTATTAAGTATTGATATTGATAGGTTAAGAGTATTTTGTGGGACGAGGAACCTGTCCCCTTTGTCCCTACTTCATAATTTCTTCAAAATCTTTTATTAAACTTATAATACAAATTAAATCGCAAAGGAGACACAATATGGATATAAGAATAATAAAAGTAGTTCTGAATGTCCAGGATATGACCTGTAGTAGCTGTGAGCTAAAAATAGAAAACACCTTAAAAAAGCTCGAAGGTGTGACAGCTGTAAAGG
>JBAVGO010000179.1:0-5684 GCA_049684915.1 Lutisporaceae bacterium
ATATCCTCCTTTGTTTTAATGCGGTTGGCGAACCAGTATTAATTCTAACAAAGGAGGTTATCTTTTTCTACTCATAGCTAAAAGCTTTTTTGAACCACGGGCATAGCCCGTGGTATTCTTAAAACAATAAAGTAGGGGATGACCTATGTGTCATCCCTTAAAAAGAACTCTGAAATTAGATTAGAGCAGTAAAACATATAGATTTCCCATCCTCACTTCTGACTGAAATCTTTCCATTATGCGCCTGTACAATGGACTTGGCAATAGAAAGCCCAATTCCATATCCCCCAGTTTCTCTTGATCTTGATGAATCCGCACGATAGAATCTATCAAATAATTTATTCAAATTTTCTTTGTGAATCTTATCCGTAGTATTATATACTTCTATCTTTGATCCTTTTTTTGCAGCAGATAAAGAAATTTTGATGGTTCCTTCCTCATTAGAATACTTAATAGCATTGTCAACAAGAGTAGAAACAAGTTGTTGGATACTGCTCTCATCTCCATATAATTTCAGTTCTGGCTGAATATCCATTAGAAACTTTTTATTCTGTGTCTGTGCAATGGTCTCAAATGGACCTGCTGTTTTAAAAACTGCATCACTTAAATCAAAATCAGTAAACACCAATTTAATATTACCCTCATCCATCTTTGAAAGCATCAGTAGATTTTTTACAAGCTTATCAAGACGGATCGTCTGATTTCTAATACTGGTAATCCATTCATTTTCACCACCTGTCAGCTCCAGCACATCTGCATTGGCTGAAATAATGGCAAGTGGTGTCTTAATCTCGTGTCCTGCATCCGTGATAAACTGCTTTTGTTTCTCAATGCTTTCAATAATCGGATTAATCGCTTTTTTAGAAAAAATAGATACAAGAATAAATACGAGCAGAAGAGTTCCCAGTGCAACTCCACAAGAGGTTAGTAAAAATACAGTAGCCATCTGAATCTGACTTCTACAATCCATAAACACAAGCATGGAACCATAATACTGATCTATCACTGTATACTTATAAATGCCTTTATATCCACTATTTTTACTGCCCTTGATTACTTTATTTGCATATCCTACTGCATCATCTGAAGAAACAGCGGCAATATGACTTGTATCAATCTCTCGAATACTACCATCTTCATTGACCTCTACTACAAAATATCGGGTTTCAAACTGGGTTTCCTCATTCATTTCAAAACCAAATTTTGGCTCACGCAGTGGTGGTTTTCCCCTTTCATACTTTGGAAACTTCCCCTGGTTTTCTGAAAGAATCTTAATGACACCATTCACTCTGCGATCCATCTGGTAAAGATTAATCACATTAATCGAACCAAAGAACATCACCATAACTAAAGCCAATGACACCATTGCAATGATAATGAATTTTCTTTGTAATTTATTAATCATTCGCTCTCCTCCAACGTATAGCCAACACCTCTCACTGCCTTGATTTTTACATTGGCATCTAAGGAAGCCAGTTTTTTACGCAGATAAGAAATGTATACCCACACCACATTGATTTCGGCTTGTGCATCATATCCCCAAATTCGTTCCATAAACTGTTCTGTAGAAATCAAACATTTTGGACTATTCATCAGCATCTCAAGCATCTGAAATTCTTTGTTGCTAAGTCTTAGCGTGGATTTTTCATTTGAAAACTCATAGTTTTCTTTGTTAAGGCTAATATTACCCACTTTAATTACGTTTGGTGTAAACTCGGATTTTCGTCTGGTCATAGCGCGAATTCTGGCGAGCAATTCCCCTCTTGCAAAAGGCTTGCTCAGATAATCATCCGCTCCCATATCTAATCCAAGAATACGGTCTTCAATCTCAGTCTTTGCAGTTAGCATCAAAATCGGCGTTTGAATTCCCTTTTCCCTCAATTTTTCCAATACCTCAAGTCCGCTCATCTTCGGCATCATTATATCTAAGATAACCACATCATAATTATCTGATAATCCATAGTCCAACGCGTCTGCTCCATCATATACAGCATCCACCGAATAATTGTTATGTTTTAAAATGACAACCAAGGCATTTGATAGTTCTTTTTCATCTTCGGCAAGTAAAATTCTCATCTACATTTTCTCCATCCTCATGTTATTTCTTCTATCATATCCCGAATAGTCCGAAAGTTCAAATCCGTTGAAGCAATTTCATCTGCACACCGTTTTAATTCGATCCTAACTAAGATGGTCGTTTTTAACTCCTATTTTGGATTATATTCTTACAACCTTAAATAAACTTTAAATTATGATAGTATACCCAAATACTACATTGGCTTAAAATGCATCACATATGAATCTCCTGTTTGATGGGTAGTTATTAGTAGCAACATCAGGCATATAATTATTGTTGTCTATACGTTTTTCAGCACCTTCTCTGTAACATATTTTATTAAAAATTTCAATTTGCGAATTTTGTAGAATGTGGTAGAATATACACATGTTAATACAATAATAAGGGGGGGCCACTGGGATGGGTAATAATAACCTACTTATAAAAAACGAGTTTGAGACAAATAAACTTTGTGCCAAAATAATGATGGCATCTATAGGATTTTTAGCTGTAGTCTATTTGATGCAGATACTCAAAATATTTTTGAGTGATTTGTTTCAGGTAGGAATTGCTTTTTCAATAGCTACTATACTGCTGCTAATACCTGCTGTATTTGTATTTGTATTAAAGAAAGAGAGCTATTGGATTAAGTATATGATTGTAACTAATGCAGTTCTGACTGTCGCTATAATAAATATTTTTCTATCTAAGGATGTAGTTGTGCTGTGGATTTATGCGGTTACTTTAGCAAGCTTATATTTTTCTAAAAAACTAAGCTGGTATTCACTGATTGTATCAATGATATTTCTGACAACAAGTCAAATAATAAGTACAAACACAGGTCTAATGCTAGATGCTAATTATCAAAATGATTGGTTTATACCTGTACTTTCAAGAGATATAGAGGTTGCAGCTCTGGCTCTTATCTATATAATTCTCTCCGGCCGCACAAAGAATATGCTAGAGAATGTAGTTGGTTCGGAGGAGCAAAAAACGCTTTTGAATAAGCTTCTATCTTTAATTAATAAGTCAACAAAGGTTTCAAATATATTAGTAAGCTCTGTTAATACATTATCAAATACAACAAACGAAACAACTAAGCTTAATGAGCAAATAACAAACAATACAAGTCAGATAACCATAGGATCGGAAAATGCTAATAGTTTTATTAATCAAGCAACAGAATCTATATTTGAAATATCCGGTAGTCTAAGCAGCACAGCAGAAGAAGGCAAAGTAGTATCAGATATGTCTGCTGAGTTGAACAGGCTTACAGAAAACAGTGGCATAATAATAAAAGAAGCAGTTAAAGAAATGAAGGTAATAGAGAAAACTACTATAGAAAGTAAGGATATAATTAATAAGCTTGGACAAAGATCCAATGAAATAGGTCAAATAGTAGAGGTAATAAAGGAGATTTCTGGTCAAACCAATCTTCTAGCATTAAATGCTGCTATAGAAGCAGCGCGTTCAGGGGAATTTGGCAGGGGTTTCGCTGTAGTAGCAGATGAAATAAGAAAGCTTGCGGAACAATCTGAGAAAGCCACTAAGGAGATTGCCAGCCTTATAAATGAAGTACTTCAGGATACTAGCTTTGCAGTAGAATCAATGGAACGCAATGCAGTCTTAGTAGGCAATGGCTTGGATATAATTAATAAAGCTGGATTGTCATTTGAAAATGTTGCAAGTACAGGCAAGGTTGTAAACGATAGAGTTCAGGAAATTGCGCAAGCGACTCAGGAAGCGGCAGACAGTGGAAACAAGTTGGTTGAGCTGGTTGAAGAAATAAGAGATATAAATAATAAAAACCTAGATGAATTAAAGGGCATAGCACATGCATCACAGGGTCAGCTTATATCCATGAAAGAAGTAGCTGCTTCAGTTGACGATATTAGCGATATATCTGCAGAGCTTATCCAAGTATTGGAAGAAATGAGCTAATATTCAGATATTGAGGTGCCAGCTATTTACAGTAAATACACCTTTTGATTAGATGAAATCAAGAGGTGTATTATTTTTAGAAAAGTTAGTATGCTAAAGTTGGTACATGTAGAGTAATGTAAATATTTAGCCTACATATCGACTTTACTTACAGTACGAAGTCTACCTTTGATAGGGGTCTTTTGCAGCTCCGTAAATACTAGCTCACCTTTATTGTTAAGAATCTCTACAAAGGTAGATACATCAACTATGTTAATAATCCCTATATCTGCCTTGGTCATACCCTCTATACTGCAAAGTGTACCTACGATATCTACTGCCCTCATCTTTGTTTTCTTACCTGCATTAATATGTAGCTTCATAATCTCTTTGCTTAGATTAACGCCTTTTGATTCTTTAATTTCGGGTATTCTATTAATTTTCTCAACAAACTCTTCTTTAAAGCTATTCACCGTTTCTTTTCCTGGTCTTTCCTTCAAAAGAATCTCTTTATCAATATAGCGTTGTATATCATTTAAAAATCTATTATCGTTTTGTGTTACAAAGGTAATTGCTCTCCCCAGCTTGCCAATGCGTCCGGTTCTTCCTATACGATGAACATAGCTTTCCCCGTCTTCAGGTATATCATAATTAATAACAAGGGTGATGTCATCTATGTCTATCCCCCTAGCTGCGACATCAGTTGCTACAAGGTATCTAAAATAACCCTGCTTAAAATCATTCATTACTTTTAATCTATCACTTTGTTCCATGCCGCCATGTATTTTCCTGCAAGTATACTTCAACTCTAACAGCTCATTATAAACCTGGTCTACCTTTTGTTTTGTATTGCAAAAAACAATACAGCTGTCTGGGTTCTCTATTACCGTAACATCTCTCAAAAGGTTTATTTTATCCGCTTCTTTTATATTGTATCTTTCCTGACATATCCTATCTGCCGTATTATTTTGTTCTTCTATTTCAACCTGTACAGGAGTCTTCATGTATTTGCCGCATAAAATCTTTATATCTACAGGCATTGTCGCTGACAACAAGATTGTCACATGTTCTTGGGGCAAGTGGGTTATTATGGTCTCAATTTGTTCTATAAATCCCATATTAAGCATTTCATCTGCTTCATCTAACACAATATATCTTATATTAGATGTGTCAAATGTCCCACTTTCAATATGATCTATAATACGACCTGGTGTGCCAACTACCACATGTGTTTTTTGCTTAAGTTCCTTCTCTTGGTCATAGAAAGGGGCTCCCCCATATACTGCCGCTACTTTAAGCCGCTTAAACCTGCCTATGTTAAAAATATCCTCTTTGACTTGGATAGCAAGCTCTCTTGTGGGTGCAATCACCAGTGCTTGAGGTTTATTCTCTTCCCAATCTATCAATTGACAAATAGGTATGGCAAATGCCGCAGTCTTCCCACTCCCGGTTTGGGACTTTACTATGATATCCTTTTGCTCCAGCACAGCCGGTATAACCTGCTCCTGAACCTTCGTGGGACTATCAAAGTTCAATATACTGATTGATTTTAATAACTCACTGCTTAATTTATAATCGCTAAAGCTTGTTTTACTCATTTGGTCATCTCTTTCCCTATATTTCTACTATTAGTATTTTCCAGAACAGCTTTTTTATGTTTCCCCATAAATGGATTTACATGAGCAAGGGGTATCCCCAGTACGTATAC
>JBAVGO010000180.1:0-15145 GCA_049684915.1 Lutisporaceae bacterium
GTGAGAGAGAATACACTTTCAGGACCTATAGAAACAAATAAGCTCTTGATATACGGTAGTGGTTTTATAAATCCGAAGGTTAAGGCAGGACAGGTTTCAGAAATACCTATACCTATAAATACTACCCTTTCTAACTCTGATGTCATAGTTATTGATGATCAGACAGCCTTAGATTCTATTGAAGGTATAATAAACAATATTTCTATAATGAATGATGGAACGATACCTATCATAGTGACAGGTGGTTTAATATTAGACCTTACAAGTATTCCGACCATCACAAATACTTCTAAGTCAAAAGTTTACATAAATGAATCTCTGGATATTGAGGGTATGTTTTTTGATGGCTTAATTACTGCTTATGATGAGCTTTATGTTGCTGGCACGAAATATTCCTTCTCTGATACTGCCAATGTACAAATAGACAGTGAAAACAACAAAATAAGTATTAATAATGTAAAGTCACCTATAAACACGGGCGTAAGCGATGTTAAAATAATACGTAAGCTGTGTGGAAATCCTATGTACCAAATAATATCTACACTAAAAAAGTCCATTTCAGTTGTAGACAAGCTAAAAAACATTGAAATAGAAAGAATAGACCCAAACACAGGACCAAGAACAAAAATTAATTTAGTTAATATTTATGGAAAAGAGGGACTCTCAAACTTCAATAGCAATATGAGAATATTTGTAAATGGAGCAGAGGGAAAAAACAAAGGTACAATATCCAATCTGAGCGGTACAGTAATAGGTTTATCGGTAGAGCTGCCAATATCAAGCGTTACAGGAGCCGCAGATATTATACTTACCAACTCCGATTTAAGCAGTGAGCTTGTAATACCAGACGGATTTATATACTTAGACATTGGAAACACTCTTGTAATAGATAGTGATGGTATTAATCCAAACTATAAGAAAGAGACTGAAGTAAAGCCCATAACTATAACAGGCAGAAACATCGGTTATTTTGACCCTGCCAGCTATGACAAGCTATCAGAAATTACATTCCCGACAGATGGTTTAATCGGGTACGATACCTACAACGATATACCGCAGTTTGATAATACAAGCACATATAAGGTAGCTTATAAGGGAGTATATGATGACAGCAAAGCTGTAACTATCTTAAAGCAAATAAATGTATTTATAGACGGCAATGCTACGATAGTGGATGTTCCTTCGCCAACCTTTACAAAAAGTAAGGATACTGTAGTTGTTTTAGCTGCTGACGTAACCTTAGACCCAAAGCAGCCAAAAGCGGTAGATGTAACTATAAAAACAAGCACTATTGTATTTGATGAGACAGATCCAAGCGATATAAAAATCTACTACTCCAGATCAGAGGAGTACACTATAAATGATGGATTTACATATATTCCCAATGAAATAACACCTACTATAACCGCTATAACACCTGACTATGGACCCACCGACAAGGAAATATATATGACCATTAAAGGTTATAACTTCCAAGTTATGGAGGTAGATGGGGTTGTGACTCAGCCTATAGTCACCATAGGAGGAAAAGCTGCTATAAATGTAGCAGTATATGATAGCGAAAACAGGATAGTAGATGGCAAGAAAATTCCCGTTGGAACTAAAATAAAGCTAAAGCTCCCGGCAGGACTGTCGCTAAATGGTGTAAAGGATGTAGTGGTCAAAAATCCGAGTCAAGGTCAGTTCACACTGATAAATGGCTTTGAGTACAGAAATCCAAACAGACTGGCTGAAAGATTGCCAATAATAAATTCTGTGAAGGAATCCTTTGCAGACTTGAGAGGTGGCTTGCTGACAGGGGAGACCATAACAATAACCGGGGTAAATTTTGACACTGCGTTAGAAACCAGTCCTAGAGTGGTAATTACCATAGATGGTGAGAAAGCAGTGATAGATGGTAAGGTTTCTGCTGATGGCAAGACAGTAACGGTAATACCACCACCAGGCACAAAGGTTGGTGAGACAAAACTTCAGCTGATAAATGAAGATGGCTCTATGGTATCTGCATTCTTTGAATATAGAATGGCAGTAACCTCACCGAAGATTCTCAAAATAGCCCCTACAAAGGGTGGCAATGGTACAAAGCTGGTTATTATAGGAGAGGACTTTGTATTTCCTGACCTAAGCACAAACAATGATGACCCTAAGCACAAGGGAACTGTAGTCTTGCTAGGTGGGAAAGAATTAAACGCCTACAACTATGATTCAGGAGGCGGAATCACGAGCGATGGCACGGATATTTATTACAACAATGCTGCTTTAGACGGAAAAATGGTAGAGGTACAAGACAATAATACTATATATGTAGATATACCTGATAAGTTCTATAGCTTCGATAATACAGTTGGAGCCATAGCACCTTACCTAAAGAGTGAGAGTATTCCTTTAGGAGACCTAAAGCTAGAAATTTTAAATCCTGATGGAGCGAAATCAAAGGAAAATATAATATTTACGTATGTGAAACCTGCAACCTTTCCAGATATTACAATGATAACTCCTGCAAGTGGCTCTATAAACGGAGGAACTATAGTTACTATAATTGGCAGTAACTTCAAGCAGGATGAGCTTAAAGTATTTTTTGGTTCAGAAGCTGCAAGCGAAATACAATTTATAAATGACACTGAGCTTAGGGTAAAGGTCCCTATATATCCCTATGACCTGCCCCTAGGGGAAGATAGTATAGCGATACCAGTAATGGTTATGAATTATGACGGTGGCATGGCAGTAGAGGAAGAAGGCTTTGAATACAGAATACCGGGAAGCCTTCCTATTATTACCTCTCTTTCACCAGCAATAGGAAGTGCTGCTGGCAATGAAGAAGTAATAATAAGAGGAAGAGACTTCCGTAGGAATCCAGATGACCACTCGATGATACCAAAGGTTTATTTTAATGGGGTAGAAGCGTATGTTGATTGGCTCAGTACCGAAAATGTCAGCGAGCTTCTTCTGGTCACAACGCCACCAAGTAAGATAGCAGGACCTGTAGATGTAGTTATTGTAAACTACGACTCGGGCTCATTTACCTATAAAAGCTTTACCTATGAAATATCAAAGCCTATAATAAACTCAGTTATTCCTCAGAGCATAAACAAGCTGGGAGGCAACAAGCTTCAGATAAACGGAAGCGGTTTTAAGAAGGCAGATTTATCGGTACTTCTAAATGGTGAATATGTAGATAGACACATTGTAAGCGATAAAAAAGCAAGTGACCAAATAGATATACTGGCGATATTTGGAGATGCAACTACAAGTGATAAGAAAACTATTGACACCGTTATGGGACTGCCTTATGCGGATTTAGGAGATTTGCGTGTAAGCTACAGTCGTGTAGATGCAAATATAGCAAATATAAAGATAGCAAAAATCAGCAGTCCAAGCACTTATATAAAGAATATGAACATAAGTGTTGGCTCGGCTCACATGTTCATAATAAACGGACCTCTAGACTTAGGTGATACTACAATAGGTGATGAAGGCATACTTGTTGAGGTTACACCAAATCAGGTAATAGTGACTAGAAGAATAGCTGCCTACGCAAAATGGGAAAATGATGGTTTACAGGTGACAGCTGTATCACCTGCGGTTGGAGGCATAGGCCCAAGAAAGCTATACATTCTGAACGCCGATGGAGGTATAGGCTCATATGGAATAAGTGTTTTAAACCCTGCCAGCAATCCGACTATAACTTATATATCACCTAGAAACAAGGTTAAAAAGGAAGATACAATAGTTGATTATGTAAGTGAGGATATTGTTGCGGATCAGGAATATTACACATATACACCTTTAAAAGGTGGAGCTTTTATCACAATCAATGGTACTGATTTCAGAAAGAATGTTAAGGTCTATTTAGATAATAAAGAGATTGAGATAGTAAGCAGAAGTCTAAATGATGACCAGCTTGTAGTGAAGGTTCCTGCTGGCATAGAGGCTGACCTAGACAAGCTTTACAGGCTATTAGTAGTAAATGAAGACGGTGGCAGTGCGGATTCATCAGCCTTGAGCAAGCCACATTATATAGTTTATAAAATGCCTCAAAGTACACCTGTAATTGAGAATATAGTACCTGGCTTTACTTCCTCTACAGGGCAAAATATTGTAATGATAATAGGTAATGACTTTAGAGAAGGAGCAAAGGTATTTATTGATGGAATAGAAAGTACATCAGTAACATTGATAAGCTATAAGGAGCTGGCAGTGAGAATTCCACTGGGACTGACTCCAGGTAAGAAGCTTGTACAGGTTATGAATCCTGATTATGGCTTTGGTGAGAAAAAGGACGCCTTGACTATAATTAGCTCACCTAGAATTGATACAGTATATGACAATACGAAGAATAAAATATTATCGCCTGTATTGTTCTCCATAGATGGAAACCAAAGCATAAAGCTTATGGGAACTAGCTTCTTAAGTGGAGCAAAGGTTATAATCGGCGGCACATTGAAGCCAAAGAGCGAGCTTCAATCGGGAGAAACAGGAATTACATGCTATGACATACACGATGTTGAAATGGTCATAGTAGGCGGTACTGTAGCCAGTGGCGTAAAAATAATAAACAGTACTACTCTTACCTTCACAACACCAAAGTTGAAGGTGGGAAGCTACAATATGATATTAGTCAATAATGATGGTGGTGTGAGCAATGGAATAGGCATAAGCTATCAGAAGCCACTGCCTGATGTTCCTGCGGTAATATTTGTAGAGGTAGTTGATAGTGATACCATTAAGCTGGAATGGGAAAAGCTCCCTGAGACAAACCACTATGAGATATATGCAGCCTATAGCTATAATAATATATCAACAGGCAAATATGTCTATGTTGGAAGCGTAGCACCTTATGAGGTAAGTGAAGGCAGACTTAGATATTATGTGGATGGGTTGAGGGCTAGCTCATGGTACAGCTTCAAGCTGAAATCAGTTAACTCATACGGACCCTCTTCGCTATCTTATGCGACTACTTATGTAAAGACAAAGTCCACTAAGCTGACAGCCTCCTACTATAAAACAGAAGGAGACTATGTATCAGGAATAGCACAAGCGGACAAGGTTGACATGATAGGAAGCGGCTTGACATATACAGCAGGAGAGAAATCCATAAGCAGCTATATAAGCGGCTTAACGGTATACCTTAATCAAGCAAGCTATAATATTTACAATCCAAAGAATGTAGATATAGCTATAAATTTACTGAAAAAGTATCCAAACAACCCAATAACAATCCATGAAAAGGACTTTACACTAAAAATGTATAGCAACACCCTATTGGTTGCAGAGACTCGCACAATATCAGCAGTAAAACTGCCAGACTCAAAAATGACGGTAGCCATAAACAAAGACCTAAGAGCCAAGGGTGACGAAATAAAGGTAAAAGTACCCGTAGGCTATAAGGCAATTACTGCACCTGTGGCAATAAACGTGACAATGCAGGTAGAGAAAAGTAAAACTGGAATCAAAGCTTTAAGTGGAAGTGCGGATATTAAATATAATGTTACAGCTGAAGTCATAAGGAAGTATCCAGGCGGTATATACGTTGCATACTACAATAACTCTACTAAGAAATTGGAGATATTAAGCAGCACAATAAGTAATAACATAGTAATAGCAAAAACTAATAAACCAGGAGAATATATCCTAATAGGCAAATACATAAAGTAAGAGTAGGGAATGTCGCTAGTGCCGTCTCACCTAAACCACCAAAAAGTAGGGGATGACCTATGTGTCATCCCGCCCAAATTCCACCAAAAAGCTAGGAAGTGATAAAATGAAAAACAAAAAAAGCTTAATATCCATAGGGCTTATACTTGTACTTGTCGCAGCAATGCTACCCTCTGGACTTCACAGCGAAGATATTGTATACAGCGGAATGCCAAGCGGTGATGCCATAATCAAAAATGCATCCTTCACAGACGTTTCGGGCAATGCAAATACAGATAACATACTCAGAATGGCTGTCTACTCTTTAGTAAATGAGTTTGGCAGCACTAGATACAGACCTAACGACTATGCCATTAGACAGGATGTGCTTGCAGCTTTAGTAAGAGCTATGGGCAAACAGCAAGAAGCTATGACATTAGGAGAGACGATAAGGAAGCAAAATACAAAGCTAAGTGCTGTGCAAGCTTATATGGTGGGATATATTGATACAGCCAAAAATGCAGGGGTAATTACAACAAAAGAAATAGACTCAATGGCAGTGCTTACTACAGCAGAGAAAGCTGCGGTGGAAAGGGAAGTTACAGCTATAGTTAAGACTAACTGGAAAATGACAAAGGCGGAGAAAGACTTACTTCGACAGAGTATGCTGGATCAAAGAGCCTATGACAAGGCTTTGAAAACTTCTGCCACTAGAGAAGAAATCGCAGTATGGACAGCAAAGGCATTAGAGCTTACACCTGTTATAGGTGAAAAAACAATGGAAGTTTATACATACAAGGATTGGGCAAGCATAGCTACAGCTAACCTTCCTTATGTAGAGGCGGTTATAAGAAGCGGTATACTAAAGGGAGAGACAGTATCAAGCTATGTACCTAAGAGCAGACTTAGGAGAGGTGATTTTTCCTCTATGCTATCCAGAATTGCTGACAATGGTTTAGATGCACTAGAGCTTACTATAGGCTATGGCAAGATAGCGTCAAAGAATGTCACAAAGGAGGTAAGCTCCTTTAAACAAATAATAACAACTAATATCACAGTGCAAACACCAGATGCAACAGTAATAAACATGACAGCTGTAAACAACCAATCCATTCCGGTCATTAAGAATGGCAAGGTAGGCAATGAAAGCCTAATACAAAAAAATGACATAGTAGAGTACACCCTCACTAAGGACAACAAGGTATTACTTCTACAGGTAGGAAAGCTTAAGGAGATAAAGGGAAGCTTCATAGGCTATAGCTCAGAGCTAGGCACAGTACAGATAGCAGATCAGAGCGGCAAAAGATATCAGCTAAAGCTCACACCAAATACTACAGTTACAGCACAAAAGGTACCTGTAGAAATCGGCAGAATCGCACTAGACCTGCCAGCAACAGCTATATATGAAGGAAATACCTTAAGAGCTTTAGATGTGGATGTTGCTCCTGATAAAATAAACAATCAAGATATAGCAGTAAAAATACTGTTTGCAGATCCCTTAGGCAGAATACTAAAGGTTGCTAATGAATATGACGACAGACAATATCTGCAGCTGGCAGATGATGTTATGGTATATATAAATGATGAACAACAAGGTGTTGAGGCTATAGGCTTTGACCAGGATGCAATACTCAAGGTAGTAGACAACAAGGTACTTGAGGTTAGAGTATACACTGACATTCCAGTGGAAGAAGAGGGCTATACTCAAATAATTACAGGCAAAGTAAGGGATATTGCAGGCAATAACCTGTATATAAGCCCTGATGGAGAGCCCGAGGTTCAAAACTCCTTTATAATAGGAAATAATGTCCCGATTATTAAAGAAAAACAGAACGTAAGTAAATACAAGCTAATGCCGGGAGATAGAGTTAAGCTTTATATAGATACCTCAATGGGAGATTATATATCAAAGATAGAGATTCAAAGTAGCGGAGTAAAGATAAAAAACCTTTACAAGGGTGATATTAAAGATGTAATACCATCAACAGGCGAGATAATCCTCTCAAATGTTTATACCTATGGCTATTATGATTGGGTGAAGCAAGGAGATTACATTAAATATAAGCTATCTGATGAAGCAGAGCTATATAACGGAAACAGCTTAATAGAAATAGCAAAGCTGAAGGACAGCATAGGCAAGACACTATATGTAGTCTCCAAGGATAACTATGGAGATGAGGAAATAGTTCATGGTCTCTTAAAGGATGGATATGAAGATACTATATACAATAAGATAACTGATGTTAAATGGACATCCAATCAAATCACACTATCTGATGGCAGGATAATGGACTACAACAAGGGCTCCATAATTATAAAGGATGGAAAGCTGATGGATTCAACAGACTTGAAAGAGGATGCTTCAGCCTTTGTGATACAAAACAAAGGAACTATCAGTGCAAGAACTGCCTCTATAATTAGCATGGACAGCTTCAATGTTATAGCAGGCTATAACATTAGCAAGGGGTATCTCCATACTATGGGAGAGGATTACTTCATTATAGAAAATGCCTACAAACTGACCAACAACAGCTGGGAAAGCTACATAGGCTTCAATTATCAGTTAAACGATGATACCTATATATATGACAACCTTGTACTAAACGAATCAATTTCAGCAGATAAGTTTGCAGAAAGTAGATTTAAGCCTTATACCTATACATGGACAAACTACAGTACAGCTAACTATGGAAGTGAGTACCATGTGGATGATAAATACCATAGTGATTATACTCATTACTATTACTATCCCGATTACCACGAGCACAGCATACTTTATACTGTTACTGATGAGTATGGAAATGCAATCGGAATAAATATCTATGGAGCGGATAAGGAAGAGTTTAATCCAAGCAAGGAAAACAAAGAACGCATAACCACAGGACAGCTACAAAGTGTAGATAGCGATAATTTCATAATAACAATAAACAAAGCAATGGAGTTTAGCCCACTATATCAGGAATGGAGACCTGCAATGGTATCAATTCCACTTGATACCTCCAAAGCTGTATTAATGAAGGACGGTAAACCTATTGACTTAGATGAGCTTACATCAGAAGATAGAATTTATGCAGTATCAATAGACGGAAATGCAGTGCTAATACTTGCAGAATAGCAAACTCACAAAAATCACAAGCATATGAGGTGTAAAAGATGAAAAATAATATATTTTACAAGTTAATAGCAGTCCTTTGTGTGTTGTGCGTGCTTTTCGGCAATGTATTTGCAGCCAATGTTTATGAGCCTGGGATAACCGGTGAAGAAACTGGCAAGAAAGGCGAGTTTAACTACAAGGAAGCAATATTTTTATCAGGTGAGCCTGTGCTTTTATCAGGAACTGCAGAGATTACGGAATCAAAAACCAGCACAGGCACAAAGACAACAATAGTATATGAGCTGAGCAACACTCAAAAGGATGCTAAGCTTGATAGGAAGATTATCTATATAAATACTGATACCAAGAGTAAATACGGTAATCAGACAACCCATGTTATAACTATTGACCCAAAGGTAAAAGAAGTTATACAAATAGGCAGCGATACCTATACCTTGACAGATTATAAGCTTAACAAATCAGGCTTGACAGAAGATAAGGCTATAATAAAGTACAATAGGTATGACTGGGACGGTAAGAAGACCTATACAAGAAGCAGTGGAGGAGAGGTTATAGTAGATGTAACCGCAAATACCCACAGCTACGACAACTATTGGAGCTCTACAGAAACCTCCTTAATAAATAATACTATAACCTTCCGCTATAAGGATGATGCTGCAGCAACTGTATACAAGGAAGCAGTTGGTACAGTAGAATACGCAATATCAAACTCCAAGGTAAAGAATATGGAGTATATGCTAAATGAACCCACACCAATAAGCTTCAAGGGTGGTTACCTAGTGAAGGAAAATCAAGAAAACATAGTATCCTATGTCTATGATGTGCCTTCCATGAAGGAATGGAAGGACGATGGCAATAGAAGCAAGGGTAGAAGCAGCTATAAGCTGACAACAATGCCTACTCAGACTAGACTTTTTTCACCACAAATAAAGGATGTTGCTTCAAGCTATTGGGCAGCTGAGGATATCAGAGCTATAGCAGCTCTTGATATAATAAGCATGGTAGACACCAACTATTTTAGACCACTAAACTATATAAGCAGAGCAGAGTTTACAAGAGCTATAGTAAAGGCTGCCAATATACTAGAAAAATCAAACAGTAAACCCTATGAGCTATTGTTTGACGATGTAGAGAAGAACCATCCATATTTTACATTTATAAATATTGCAGTAAACTCTGGTATAATTAATGGAACAGGTAATCAAAAGTTCAGCCCAGATCAATATATAACCAAAGCACAGGCTGCTACTATAATAGTAAGAGCAATGGGTTTGGAGGAAACCTCCTTAGAAAGCTCAACTAAGACAACCTTCACAGATGACTACAAGATTCCAGGCTGGGCTAAAAAATCGGTTAACATCGGCAGGAAGATGGGTATAATCAGTGGTAATAATGATAATGAGCTTGAGCCGGATAAGCTTTTGACAAGGGCCGAAGCTTCTGAGATGATTAACAATTTCATAAAATACCTACAATATGATATTCGCAAAGAATATAGAGAAAAACTAATAGACTACGGCAGATAGGGAGAAGAGAATGAAGAATCTCAAATTTAAATCAATCATAGCGATAGTGCTTGCTTTATCACTGCTATCAACACCAGTACTGGCACAGGATAATACATCTGACCTACTAAAGAAGCTGGAAAACCTTATAACCATCATACAGACATATTATTATAAGGATATAACAGTAAGCGAGCTTATAGATGGAGCAATTAAGGGCATGTTTGGAGCACTAGATAAACACAGCTCATACTTTACACCAAAAGAGTTCAAAGAATTCAACAATGAAATTTTTGGTGAATTTGCAGGACTAGGAATATACATAGAGAAGGCAGAGGATTATATACAGGTAATAGCTCCGATTAAGGATACTCCTGCTGACAGAGCAGGTATAAAGCCCGGTGATATTATTATGTATGTAGACGGTAAGGATATAAAAGGCTACTCTACAGAGCAAGCATCAGCTATGATGAGGGGTGAGCCAGGTACTAAGGTTACGATAGGCATCAAAAGAGAAGGCATAAGTGATACTATATATCTTGAGTTAACAAGAGAGCTAATAAAGATAAATCCCGTTGAATATGAAATAATGCCTGACAATATAGGATATATCAAAATAACACAGTTTAATGGTCAAGTATATGACAATCTTGTTAAAGCCTTAGCAGAGTTTAAAAGCAAAAATGTAGAAGGTATAGTTATAGATGTAAGAAATAATGGTGGAGGACTTTTGGATGAGGTTGTGAATGTTTGTAAGCTATTGATTCCAAAGGGACCTATAGTCCATATAAAATACAAGAGCCAGCCACAAGAAACCTTTAGCTCAGAGCTTTCAAAAGCACCCTATAAGCTTGTAATGCTTGTCAACGAAGGAAGTGCCTCAGCCTCTGAGATTATGGCAGCAGCTATTAAGGAATCTGGAACAGGCAAGCTGGTTGGAACAAAGACCTACGGTAAGGGAACGGTTCAAACAATATTGAGTCTAACTGATGGCTCGGGTATGAAGGTTACAGTTGCAAACTATCTAACTCCAAAGGGCTTTATATTAGATGGAATAGGTATAATACCAGATTTTGAGGTACAAAATACATCAGTAGAAACAGTTAAGGAATATATATCATTAACAGGGCAAAGATCAATTAAGTACAAGAACATAGGTTTAGATGTACTTGGAGTACAGCAAAGATTAAAGGCTCTAGGTTATAATGTATCAGCTACAGATGGCATATTTGGGAAGCTCACACTTGTAGCGGTACACAAGTTCCAGCAGGACAACAAGCTTAAGGTAGATGGTTCTATGGACAGCGATGATATAATAGTCTTGAACAAAAAGTTTGACACCATTAGTGCTAGCGAAGATGCACAGCTTGACAGAGCAATTATAGAGTTAAAGAAAATGATAAAATAAAGTAGGGGGCAGTCTATGTGCTGTCCCTATTTATATGAATCAAGGAAAACGTTTTGCACATTTTGAATTCAATGTAAAATGTTTAGTGCAAAACATATAGCATGGAATTTTAAAATTTATAAATATTGAAATTTGTTGAAAACTTATTGCTTTAACATGCAAAAATTAAGTATAATATATAAGTTGTAGAATATGAGAGAAATTTTGAAGGATGGAGGATTAAATTTATGTCTTGTACTAAATATATTTTCGTTACAGGTGGTGTTGTGTCCTCATTGGGAAAGGGAATAACAGCAGCTTCATTGGGACGGCTTCTTAAAAGCCGCGGATTGAAGGTTAGCCTGCAGAAAATGGATCCATACCTAAACATAGACCCCGGCACAATGTCCCCTTATCAGCACGGTGAAGTTTTCGTAACTGACGATGGCGGTGAGACAGACCTAGACCTTGGTCACTACGAAAGATTTACAGATATAAGCATGACCAAAAACTGCAGTGTTACAGCAGGCAAGATTTACTGGTCAGTAATTAATAAGGAAAGAAAAGGTGACTATCTTGGAGGAACAGTTCAAGTAATTCCTCATATAACAAACGAAATCAAATCGAGAATATACAGAGTTGCCAAGGAAAGCTGTCCAGACATTGTGATAACAGAAATTGGCGGCACTGTAGGTGATATCGAAAGCTTACCTTTCCTTGAAGCTATCAGACAGGTGAATTATGAAGTAGGAAGAGAGAACGTGTTGTTTGTACATGTTACACTAGTGCCTTACCTTTCAAAGGCAGGGGAGCTTAAGACAAAGCCGACACAGCACAGTGTAAAGGAATTAAGAAGTATAGGTATACAGCCTGATATAATAGTATGCAGAACGGAGAGACCAATTTCAAAGGACATGAAAGAGAAGATCGGACTATTCTGCAATATTGAAAGTGACTCAGTAGTACAAAACACAGATGCAGATACACTTTATGAAGTGCCATTGCTGCTTCATAAGGAAGGCTTGGATAGTCTTGCAATAAAGAAGTTGGGTCTTAAGTGTGCTGATGCAGACTTGACCGATTGGATAGAGCTGGTAAATAAAGAAAAGAATCTTAAGCATGAGGTTACTATAGCACTTGTTGGCAAGTATGTAGAGCTTCGTGAAGCATACAAGTCAGTTACTGAAGCCTTGGGTCACGGAGGTATCGCAAACGACACTGTTGTAAATGTCAAATGGATACATTCTGAGGAAGTAACTGAGGACAACTACAAGGAGCTGCTTAAGGACGTTGACGGTATACTGATTCCGGGCGGCTTTGGAAATAGAGGCATAGACGGAAAGATACTTTCTGCTAAGTTTGCCCGTGAGAACAAGGTACCATACTTTGGCATATGTCTTGGAATGCAGATTGCTGTCATAGAATATGCGAGAAATGTACTTGGGCTAAAGGCTGCACATAGCACAGAGCTAGATGAGAACACACCATATGGAGTAATAAGCCTGATGCCTGAGCAAGCTGATATAGATGAAAAGGGCGGAACTATGAGACTGGGTGTATACCCATGTAAGCTGGTTGTAGGTAGCAATGCAATGGCAGCATACAACGAGGAGCTTATATTTGAGAGACATAGACACAGATACGAGTTCAATAATGAGTTTAGAGACAGGCTGGAAGAGAAGGGTCTAAGCATAACGGGTCTTTCACCGGACGGTAGATTGGTAGAAGTTGTTGAGCTTAAGGATCATCCTTGGTTTTTAGGCTGTCAATTCCATCCTGAGTTCAAATCTAGACCAAACAGACCACAGCCGCTGTTCAGGGACTTCATAAAAGCAGCGCTACAAAATAAAAAGGCATAACCTATAAGGGTCGGCTTCCACGCCGACCCCATATTTTATACATAGATAAAATGCAATATCTAATGCACTTGGTATGGGATGACCTATGTGTCATCCCACTATATCGCACTGAATTATTATATTAATGTAACACCACCTAATTTTACAGTTGTGTTACAATTGTTGGAATACATTGACTCTACATAGAACAGTTGCTATAATTTGAGATAGGTGATAAGTAGGGGCAATGCTCCGCTATATTACACTAAAGTACTTACATAAATCGAGGAGGTTGTATTGATGAAGAAAACATTAGCGATTATTCTTGCTCTTGCAATGGTGTTCTCAACACTTACTGTTGCATTTGCTGAAGAAACAATCGGAGTTGACGCTCAAGCGTGTGCAACATTAGGCATGCTTAAGGGCAACACATCAGCAGGAGTTACTGCTGATTATGTAGCAACAACACCAAACAGAATACAAGCAGCTTTACTATTCTTAAGACTTAAGGGTCTTGAGCAAACAGCTCTTGAGTACACAGGCACAGATAATTTCGTAGACGTTGACCAAGTTAATTGGAGCGGCTATAAGGCTGTTATGGCTTACTTAAAAGCTAATTCACAGCTTGGTTTCAGTGGTATAGGCGGAGACAAATTTGACCCAAATGCAGCAATGGGTGCAAATGCATACTATAAAGTAGTATTAACAGCTCTAGGATACAGACAAGACGTTGACTTTGCTTGGGCAGATGTTGTTACATTTGCAGCATCAAAGAATCTTGTAAAAGTTGCAAATGATGCAAGCTTCACAGTTGGCGATTTAGCAATAGCTACAATCGAAGGTTTAAAAGCAACTGTTAAAGATTCCGAAAAAACTCTTGTAGCATCACTAATTGAAGCTGGTACTATAACAGAAGTAGCAGCAGTAGCAGCTGGCGTATATACAGCTCCAGTAGCAGTTGTTATGACTGCAGCAAAGGCTATTACAAACAATAAGTTTGAAATAACTCTTGCAAATGCAGTAACTACAGCTCCATTAGCTTCCACTATAACTGTTAAAGATTCAACTGGTAAAGCAATGACAGTTAACAATGTTGCACTAAGTGCAAATGGTAAGGTAGTAACAGTTACTACAGAAGCATTAACTCCATTTACTCCTTATGCTGTAACAGTTGGCACAGTATCAAAGAATATAGTTGCATTAGCTATTGATACAACAAAGCCAGCAGCTCCATCAGTAGCAGTAACTGCAAATACATCAGTAACAGTTACATTTGCTGAAGAAATGGAAAGGGCAACAGCAGAAAATATAGCTAACTATGCTATAGACAATAGTTTAACAGTATTAAAGGCTGAATTAGATTCAACAAAGAAAGTTGTAACACTTACAACATCAGAACAAACAGTAGGAACAATCTATACTATAACAGTTCAAAACGCAGCTGACGTAGCTGGTAACGTAATGGATAAAGCAACAGGTTACTTCGGTGGTATGGCTAAAGATACAACAAAGCCAGCAGCTCCATCAGTAACAGTTTCAGCAAATACAACAGTAACAGTTACATTTGTTGATGAAATGGATAAGGCAACAGCAGAAAATATAGCTAACTATGCTATAGACAATAATCTAGTAGTATTAAAAGCTGAGCTAGATACAGATGATACAA
>JBAVGO010000181.1:0-32430 GCA_049684915.1 Lutisporaceae bacterium
GAATTATACAGGTATCTACCATTGGATGCCCAATATTTCCTACAGCTCTCTGTGCTTGTTCTTTATTGTCTTTCTGAGCTTCTATCCAATGCCTTTCCTTAATAAAAGGATAAACTGGTAGTCTTTCTTTCTTATATTGATGAGATTGATACATTCTATCCCATTCAACTTCAGCACCTTTGACATACAAATTGCACAATTCATTTAGTTTGTTTTTATATTCTTGCTGACTATGAGAACATAATATTTCACTCATAATATCTTTTGCTTCATAATCCAATGTTCTTTTCTCGTCATTGGTAATCTCACCAATTGTCTTTTTTTGCTTTGAAGCTGATACGATTTTATGTTCACAAAAATATATATCTTTGACGGACATATATGGTATCTCGCTATGTTTTATCTCTTTTATCTTTTCTTTCAATTCTTCAATACTATCTACTATAAGTGCTATTCTAATGTTATAATGACCTCTTCCTGTATTGGCTGTATAGCAAGTGTTTTCAATATCAATATGGCTGTTTTTTTCAAACAGTTCATCATACAAATCTATAAGCTTTCCAAATGAAGCTCTGCTTTTAGCTGATATAGTAAACAGACTAGGTGCTTTAACAGAAGCTTTTTCATTATTTTTTTTATCTGTAGGGATATATTCTTCTAGTACTAGATGGCAGTTTGTTCCACTTAAGCCGAAGGAGCTTATCCCACACCTTCTCGGTGTTCCACTACTGCCCCACATACGCAGCCTATCATTAACATAAACTGGAGAGTCCTCAAATCCTATTTTTTTGTTTGGACTCTGAAAATTTAAAGTAGGAGGAAGTTCACCTGTTTTTATTGCCATGACTGCTTTGATAAATGACACTATTCCTGAAGCATTGTCAAGATGTCCCACATTTGTCTTTACTGAGGTAACAGCACAAAACTGCTTCCTGTCTGTATAGTGCTCAAATGCTCTTTGGATTCCAGCTATTTCAATAGGATCACCAAGTTTTGTCCCTGTTCCGTGAGCCTCTATGTATTCAATCGTCTGTGGATCAATGCTCGCATCCTTCCAAGCTCTCACTATGACATCCTCTTGTGCTTCCATGTTTGGAGCAGTTATACCAACGGAGCTTCCGTCCTGGTTTACAGCACTGCCTTTTATAATCGCATAGATAGAGTCTCCAGCTTCAATAGCCTTGCTTAAAGGTTTTAGAATAACAGCTCCAACTCCTTCTCCCAAGCCTGTGCCATCTGAACTGTCATCAAATGTCCTTGCTCTTTCCTTTGAAGACAGAATACCAATATTCCCCTCTGTGCTTTTATACCCTGCCGGAACAATATGAACCTTTACTCCCCCTGCAATAGCCATACTGCAATCTCCGCTCCTTATTGCCTGACAGGCGGTATGTACTGCTACAAGAGCGGATGAACATGCAGTGTCAATTGTTATGCTTGGACCCTTCAAATCGAGTATATACGATATTCGACTTCCTATAATTGATCGTATATTGCCAGTAACCGCTGACTCTTCCATTACGTTTGATACCATTCTGCAATATCGCTTGTAATCCTCGCCAAAGTCATTGCTATGTCCTACATATACTCCCGTCCTACTTCCTGCAAGCTTTTTCCCTCCATAACCTGCATCCTCTATAGCTTCAGAAATAACTTCCAAAAGCAGTCTTTGACAGGGATCCATTAAATTTGCTTCTTTGGGGGAAATATTGAACATAGCACAATCAAAATAATCTATATGCTCTAAAAAACCTGCCTTGAAATAGTTAAAATCCTCTTTATTTATACCCATTCGGCTCACTGAATTTATATAATTTTCACTATCCTTTTTCCTATACTCTGGAAGCTCCCTGATATATTCAGTTCCAGACTTCAGTCCGTCCCAAAAATCCTCAATATTATCAGCAGAGCCGAACCTTCCTGACATGCCTATTACCGCTATATCTCTTGATGAAATGCTGTCAAGACGGTATTCCAGTTTTGTCTTTTTGTTACTTTCATCTTTTATATTTATATCGAATAGCTTTTCCACATTTAGCCTCCCAGATAATTATCATAATTAGATAGGCAAATTCATATCCTCAAATAAACTTTTTAAGCCTGTTTCTCTCCAAATTTGGTTATATCGTTCAACCTGCTCTTGAAGCTTTGTTTGTTTAGTGGAAAATACTGATTTAAGCATAAGTAGAGCTTCTTTCATCTGCTCAACTGATGCTTTACAATCAGTTTTCTCCAATTCCTCATGCATTGCTTGTATTTTTTTGTATGGATTAGTTACACCGTTTATATATTCCTCATTGTTCCAATTATTGTTTTTTGTACAAACTGCAATTGCCATGCACCTTGATATGAGTCTGAGGTTTGTTTCTTTTTCATCCTTTGGAAAAAGTACCGCCAAAGCACTTACATCTTCCGTCTTATCATATGAAAATGCATTAATTAAAGCTGTAGTTTTTTTCATCAGGTTCTTCAATACATTATGAGGGCCTAGCTCAATAGCAATTTCAACCTTCTGATCCTCTAAATATCTCATTATCTCATACCATTTAATAGGCATTACGACTTGCATCGCCAAACTTTCTATAAGCATTTCCGGACTAGTGTATGGCAATGCATTAACATTTGATATAACAGGATAATTGAAGCTATTGTATTTATACTGTTTCAACTCTTCTCTAAATCGATCTGCCGCAGGCTGCATTAATGGACTATGAAACGGTGTTTTTACCTTTATAGGGATAACTACTGCACCAGATATGATAAGCCTTTCACTAACCTCTTTTACAGCAGTACTATGACCCGAAATTACTGTCTGATCTGGAGAGTTATAGTTTGAAACAACAACAATATGTGAATCGTTTGAGAATTTTTTGCATTCTTCCTCAATAGTTTCTCTATTAATACCACTTACAGCTGCCATAGAACCTATTCCATCTGGAACCGCTTCTTTCATGAATATTCCTCGTTTTCGTACAATCCGCAATGCATCCTCAAATTTGATAACACCTGCACATGTCAAAGCCGATATCTCACCAAGACTATGTCCTGCCATATATGTAGGTTTAATGTCAAATTCCGTACTAAAAACATTAAAAGCAGCTACGCTCATTGTTAATAACGCAGGCTGTGCATTTTCTGTTTTGGTTAGCTCCTCTATATTGCCTTCAAAGCAGAGGTTTTTTAGATTAAATCCCAACACTTCATTTGCTAGGTCAAAAATTTCCTGTGCTTTTTGAAAGTTTTTATACAGGTCTTTTCCCATACCTATATATTGAGATCCCTGTCCTGGATATAAAAACGCAACCTTTTTCATTTATAACATCCTTTCAACTATAGCTTCTAAAGCTTGTAAATAATAATGAACAAGCTCATTCATTTTTTCCTTTCGGATAAGCCTAGTATTATATTCAAAAGTAAAATTAATTGTATCTGTATTTTCATATACCTTAACGATAATATCAAAAATGCTTGTGTCCTTTATCAGCTCCCCACGATAATTATATAAGTACTGAAGTAATACCTCTGTCGGTTCCTTATTTATCTGGATATCCTTTAAATGCTGAAGCAGAAACGTATCAATCATCTTGAAATTATCCTGCTTTTGCTTTGTTAATTGAACTAAATCCCCTATACTCTGTATGTTTTCAAGCTCAAAATTTAGTGGCAGTAAGCTTTCACAGTCATTAACAACTACATTTACTGGCACAGCTTGTCTACCAGACAACTCATACATAACATACACAAAAGCACCTAGCAAGATGTCACTTATGCTTACACTGCATTTATTTTTTATTTCAATAAATTGTTTATATGTATAAAAATCAAGACTTAGATGAATAACATCTCCACTATCCTCATGCTGTTCCTTGAAATACTCTGTGGGAAGCTTGAGCATTTTTAGCTTTATATTTCTAGCTCTACCATCATCCTTAGTCTCAATCACTTTTGACAGCTTTGATATGGATGGATGAGCAAAAACATCTGTTATTTTTACTTTTCCTGGATATTGCTTTTCTAGTTCCCCATGCATTTTAATTAAAAGAAATGAATTTCCTCCCAAATCAAAAAAGTTATCATGGATACCAATCAGCTCCCGTTTTAATATATCCTTCCATATACTTACTAACACTGCTTCTACTTCAGTTTCTGCTGCTTTATATTCTGTTGCAAGTATGGGTCTTGTGCCATTTCTATCTGGCAACGCATTTCTATCAAGCTTCTCATTTAGCGTCCTTGGAAGCTTCTCCATAAATACATAAGCTTCAGGTACCATATAATCAGGTAGACTTTTTGCAAGGCTTTCTCTTAATTCGGTTACAGCGATTTCACTAGCTGCTGTGTAATACGCTACAAGATATTTGTTGCCGTTTGGTTCTGATTTGTCAACTATTACTGCTTCACTTATCTCTGGATAGTCTCTTAGTAAAGTTTCTATTTCACCTAGTTCAATTCTATGTCCCCTAATTTTTACTTGGTTATCCAATCTCCCAATGTACTCAAGCCTTCCATCGGGTAGAAACCTGGCAATATCTCCGGTTTTATACATTTTTTCATTCTTATAGAACGGATCCTGAACAAACTTTTCTTCTGTAAGCTCCATCAGATTCAAATAACCTCTTGCTACTCCGTCCCCTGCTATGCATAGTTCCCCAGCAATACCTATTGGTTTTAGGTTATTTCCCTTGTCGGTAATATAGATCCTAGTATTTGCTATGGGTCTGCCTATATCAATTCTTTCTGTGTTTGTCTGTTCACCAAATGTAGACCAAACTGTTGTCTCTGTTGGACCATACATGTTGTATATCTTCGCAGCAGTTAGTTTTTTTAGCTCAGTTAAAAGGTTTTGAGGAAATGCTTCTCCTCCTATCATTATCTCCTTCAGTCCGTTAAACGCCGATGAATTATGTTCGCTGCTAATCATTAGCTGCATTCTTGAAGGTGTTGTTTGTAATATTTCGACTTTATTCTCTTCTATCACAGCAGCCAAGAGCTTTGAATCCAGTTGCTGCAATTCGTCTGCTATTACTACCTTTAATCCCTTAGAAAGAGGCATAAGTGTCTCAAGCATAAAAATATCAAAGGATATTGTTGTCAAAGCCAATATTGCCTTTCCTTGTTTAAAATCTATGCTTTTTGACATACTGCAAATAAAATTAACAACCGATCTATGCTCTATCAGAATGCCTTTTGGTCTACCTGTAGAACCAGAGGTATAAATTATATAGGCTAAGTTCTCAGGCTCGCATACTCTTTGCAGGTTTGACAAATCTCTTTCTTTGTATATTTCCTTATTTCCAATGTCTATAATATCCCCATTGAAGTTAAGCTGGCGCACAAGATTATCCTGTGTCAGCAGTACATCTGTACGACTATCATCAAGCATATATTGTATTCTATCCAAGGGATATTCAGGATCAATAGGTATGTACGCCCCTCCAGCCTTGAGTACCGCCAAAATGCCAATTATCATCTCAAAAGAACGTCGTGTCATTATACCTACTATTTTTTCACAGCCTACACCTTTTTGTCTTATAAGCCTGGCAAGTTGATTCGCTTTCTCATTTAGCTCCTTATATGTCAGGCTTTCACCCCTATATATTAAAGCGATATTTTGGGGAGTTTCCCTTACTTGGCTTTCAAAAAGCTCATGGACTAAACTATTCTTAGAATAATCCAATTTTGTATTGTTGAATTCATAAACTAACTGTCTCTGTTCTTGTTCAGTCAGTATGTTTATATCCGACAGCTTCTGATTTTTATCTTCTATTAGTTGTTCTAATATCTTCATATAGCGAAGAACCATCCTACTAATAGTATCTTTGTTAAATAATTTAGTGCTGTACTCAAAGACTAGCTTGATTTCTTCTCTTGTTTCTACTGCATTTAACGATATATCAAGCTTAGATATTTTTTTATCAAATTCATATGACGAGAAGCTTATAGAATCAACTTCAAGCTCTTCATCATCCATGTTTTGCAGTGAAAACATCGTGTCAAATATTGGATTACGACTTAAATTCCTTCTTATATTGAGCTTTTCAACCAATTCTTCAAAGGGGTAATCCTGATTTTCATATGCTTTTATAGCATTTTTCTTTACTTCTGATAGGAATGCCTCTATAGTTATGTTATTTCTGGGATAATTACGCATTACCAGTGTATTTACAAACATCCCTATTAAATTTTCAGTATCTGTATGCTGTCTTCCAGCAATGGGACTCCCAACAATAATGTCCTCCTGCTCTGTGTATTTATATAACAGGATGTTATACGCAGCAAGCATTAACATATATACAGTAGCCCCGACACCTTCTGCTGCTCTTTTGATTTTTAAGGTCATCTCGGTATCTATTGTAGCTCTTATTGCATCCCCCTCATAATTTTGTATAAAAGACCTTGGGTAATCCGTCTGAAGGTTAAGCAATGGAATTTGTTCCCCAAGGCTGCCCCTAGTTAAATGCTCAAGCCAATATTCTTCCTGTTTTTTCATTACATCAGATTTTAGTGTTTTATTCTGCCATACAGAATAATCCTTGTATTGTATGTTTAGCTCAGGAAGTCGTTCTCCCTTGTAAAGACTGACGAGTTCCTTAAAAAATACTCTCAAAGACATACCATCAGATATAATATGATGTATATCAAACAATACGATATGCTTTTCCTCAGATAACCTTAAAATACACGCCCTTAGTAGTGGGGCTTTACTTAAATCAAAATGGCTGATAAAGCTTCTTATCTTCTCCTCCAAAAATTCTTCTTTAGTTTCTAAATAAGCTATGTCAAGTGTTACTTCAGGATTGATAATCTGTACAACTCTCTCACCTATCAAGCTAAAGGAAGTTCTTAAGACTTCATGTCTATTTATAATTGACTCAAAGGCACCTTCTAGTCTTTCTATATTCAATTTCCCCTCTACAGATAATACTCCTGGCATATTATAGCTTGTACTTTCCAGCTCCAATTGTTGTAATATGAATATCCTCTTTTGTGAGGATGACAACTCATAATATTCGCTTTCGTATGCTTTCTCTATTCTGAAGCAGTCATTTCTACCTACCCCCGTCATGTACTCTGTTAAACCTTTTATAGTCGGTGTTTTAAATATTTCCTTTAAAGGAACCTCAAAATTAAGTTCTTTTTGTATTAGAGCAGATAAAGTGGTTGCTTTTAATGAATGTCCTCCAAGTTTAAAGAAGTTATTATTTATTCCTATAGGCTCTACATGCAATATGTCTTGCCATAGCTTTGCCAATTTACATTCCAGTTCATTTCTTGGGGCTTCATACTCTTTTTGACTTATACTTTTTTCCTCTATTTCCATAAGTGCTTTCCGATCCACTTTACCATTGGGGGTAAGCAATAGCTGATCCACTTTGTTACAAAATGAGGGAACCATATAATCAGGCAATTCACTAGCAATGTATTTTCTCACAGCTTCGCCGCTCAATCCCTCATCTGAAGTGAAATAAGCACATAAATATTTACTGCCGCTCTCATCTTCTTTGCATACTACTGCTGCGTCTTTAACATCCCGATGCTTTAAGAGGCAATTCTCTACCTCTTCAATTTCTACTCTGTAGCCTCTTATCTTTATTTGGAAATCTTTTCTGCCAAGGTATTCTATCATACCATCTTCATTAAAACGTCCCCAGTCCCCAGTCCTATATATTCTGCCAAGTTCCGCATGATTTTCAAAAGCTTTATCTGTTTTTTCCTTGTCTCTCCAATATCCTAGAGCTAAGTAATCGCTCGCAACCACTATCTCTCCAGCACTAAATGGTGAAGCAATACGCCCTTTATCATTTACAATTAATACTCTTGTATTGCTAACGGGTTCTCCAAGATTTATTCCGTCAAAATCTGTCTCTTCATTTATTATCTGGGATGAATTATATGAGGATTCCGATTGCCCATATAAATTTACTAGGCTAGAGTTTTTAAACAGTTTTTTAAATGTAGTAACATCCTGTTCTACGACGCTTTCCCCGCCTAATACAACATATCTAAGCTTTAATGGGTCTTCTTCTTCACTAAGCTCATTAACAAAATATCTATATAAGGTGGGTACTGAGTGCCATATGGTAATTCTCTCAGCTTTCATCCATCCGTACAATTCACTGATCTTAATTTGTTGTCTTACATTTAGCGGATATAAGGTGGCACCGCTTAGCAATCCACTATATATATCTACCACTGCCGCATCATGACTAAAGGCAGAAAAAAGTGTAAGCCTATCAGCTTCTTTGATATCAAGCTTCTCAATATAATTCCTTACAAAGTGATATACATTTTTACTGTTTTGCATAATACCCTTAGGAGTTCCAGTAGATCCAGAGGTATATAGAATATAAATAAGCTTGTTCTCATCAACTGCTCTTTCTATAGTTTTCTCAGATACTACCACTGGACAGTCAATATTTAGTATCCAAATATCTCTTTTGGCTTGTGCTGCCAATTTCTCAGCCAATTCGTTACTAGCATTGTTTGTTATGATTATTTCTGCATTTGAATGCTCCAACATATATTGCAACCGACTCTCTGGGTAAAAGGGATCAAAAGGAACATATACAGTGTCCGCCTTTAATGCCCCTAACGTCCCTACAATCATACCGATTCCATGCTCAAATAATAGAGCAGCTCTAATTCCATTGTTTTCATTATTTTTAAATTGAAGCAATATAGTATTTGCAACAACATTGGATAACCTGTCTAATTGGTCATAAGTAAGCTTTATGTCCTTTGTTTTGACAGCAATTTTTTCTGGGTGCTTGTCCACTTGTTCTTGAAAGTGCTTTATAATCACACCGCTTTTCCACCTTCCTATTTTTTTGAACGAATTTCATTTTTGTTTAATCTAAATAATCAGCTACTAAAGAATCTGGATTTTCTGCTATTTTCCCAAGCAATTCGTTATACCTGGTGAGCATAAAGGCTATCCTTGATTCTTTAATCAGTGTCTTCTTATAAGTACAAATCAATTCTATTCCATTTGAATACTCTGCAAGATAAAAAGTCATATCAAACTTTGTGTCTTTCATTTGTTCAATGCCATATACATCTTTATTACTGATTTCCCTTTTTTCACTAGCCTCCATATTAAGCATGTTAAAAAATATGGATATTTTAGGGTATTTTATATTCATCTCTTCTACTATTTTTTCAAGGGGAAAGTTTTGATACTCCAACGCCTTTAGAGTATTTTCATTTATTCTAGCCAATACTTTATCAAACATTTCTTGCCTATCTACCTGGTTTCTTAATACTGTAGTATTTATAAAATAACCTATAACCTTTTCAAGACTTTCATGCTCTCTTCCCGAACCAGCTGTTCCAATTAAAATGTCATTTTGCCCTGTAAAATTCATTAGGTATATATTAAATGCAGCCACTAAAACAGTGAATAAAGTAGTCTTCTTATCTTTAGCCACTATTTTAAGTTTTTCTTTTGTCGTTTTGTCAATTATAATCGTATATACTTCACCGCCACTGTCCTTTACCTGCGTTCCCTGATACTTGTTTGAGATATTAAGCAAGGGTGCTTCATACTTAAGTTGTTTCAACCAATAGTTTTTTGCAGCTTCCATCTTACTTGGGTCTTCAATCTGTTTGTTTTGCCATGTGGCATAATCTTTGTATTGTATCTTTAAAGGCTCTAGGTCGAGATTTCTCCCATTTTTATATGCTTCATAAATATCCGCAAATTCTTTCTTTAGTATACTCATTGACCAACCATCAGATATGATATGATGCATACATAATATCAATTCATATTGTTCATTAGAAAGCTTTACCAGTTCTACAACAAACAAGGGTGCTTCTTCCAAATTAAATACATGTTCTGTCTTTCTTTTGTATATCTCATCAAGCTCTGTTGCCTTATCCTTTGCTCCAATACAGTCTAGGTCCTTAAACAGTACCTCGAAGTCAATATTGTCTTCTATGCTCTGTCTAGGTATACCCTCCATTGTTTTAATGCAGGTTCGTAAGCTTTCATGCCTATTAATCAAGTGTTTAAAAGTTTTTTGGATCACTTCCAAACTTACAATCCCATTTAGTAATATTTTTCCTGTAATATTGTATGCTGTATTTAATGGTTCCTTTTGATTTATAATCCATAATCTTTTTTGGGCATAGGACAAATCATAATAATCCAGTTTAGGTAGCTTCTCTATATCTTCATATTCTACTTTTCCACAGCTTCTCAAATATTTTCCTAAGCTTTCTATCGTCTGACATTCAAAGAATGTTTGAATACTTATTTTTATATTTAAAGTTTTGTATATAAGATTAATTGCTTGTACCGCTTTTAAGGAGTGTCCTCCCAGTTCAAAGAAGTTATCATAAATACCTATATTTGAGGTTTCTAATACTTTACACCAGATATCCACTAATTTCTTTTCGATTTCGTCGTTAATGAATACATCTTTTTTATTTGATTTTTGTTCATTTATAGGATCAGCCAATGCTTTTTTATCAACTTTACCACTGGGTGTTAGAGGTAGCTTTTCAAGCCTAGTAATTAAAGTTGGAATCATATATGACGGCAGTTCTTTTTTCATGAACTTTCTAAAATCTGATATTTCAATTTCATTATCAGATACAACATATGCACATATATAATTTTGTTTTGCTTCATTTTCTCTTACTATAACGGCCGCTTCTTTTACACCCTTATGCATTAAAAGCCTTGCTTCAATTTCTCCTATCTCTATTCTATAACCTCTTATTTTAACTTGATTATCCGCTCTGCCAATAAATTCAATATTTCCATCACTTAGTAGCTTAACCATGTCGCCAGTCTTATATATAAGCTTATCAGGCAAATGCTTTACTTCAATAAATCGCTGTTTTGTAAGTGTATCGTCTTTATAGTACCCTTTACCGACACAAGCTCCACCTGCGTAAAGCTCACCCTCAACCCCGATAGGTAAAATACGAAGTTTTTTGTCTAGCACATATAAATGTGTATTATATATAGGTTTTCCTATAGGAACAGCTATGATTTTGTCCACCTTATCATTGTCTATCCTATAACTGGATATTACGTCTGTACACTCGGTAGGGCCATAGGTATTTACAACCTCACAATGATAGTTAGATGATTTTATCCACTTTTGCATAACCATCATATTAATTGGTTCACCACCTAAGAATACATATCTTAATGTAGAAAGCTTTTTGTACTCATTATCTTCATTCAGTTCTAGTAATGGATAAAAAGCACTGGGTGTGCAATTTATTATAGTAATACCCTTTTCCTCTATTACATCTGACATTTTCTCATAGTTATAGGAATCTGTTTCGTAAAGGTAAAGCTGTCCACCTTTTATCAATGTAGCATAAAGGTTTTTTTGAGCAAGGTCAAAGCTTACGGATGCAATTAGAAGCATCTTATCCGTATTATTGATATCAAATTCACTGGTATACCAGTTTAGTAGGTTGCTAAAAGAATGATGCTTCACCATTGCACCTTTTGGTGTTCCAGTTGAGCCAGATGTATAAATTTGATATATGATGCTTTCTTCGTTAAATTCAACTGTTGGATTTTCTACTGCTTCATTTTTTAGTAGCTCCTCTGCATGGTCAAGCATGATAATGTGTCTACAGTCCTCATTGCGTTCTTTTAGTCCTCTAGTATTTGATACTGCAATACCTGGAATTTGAACCAGTGTATCATTGTCAGGCAGTTTACCTCCATTTTCCATGATACATTGGACTATTTCACTTAAGGTGATTTCTCCCTCTCCTAGTATTACGATATCAATGTTCTGATCACATAATACAGTAGAGTAGCTGCTTGTAGCATAGGGTCCTCCAGCTATTATAGGAGCGTCTATTCCCCACTGACGTATAAGTGAAATCGTCTTATGAAAGAAGTCTCGATAATATGTTAAGCTTCTAACTCCTATAATGTCTGGTTTAAAATTATAAATCAATTTCTTTAATTCATCATAGCTATCAAAATCTGTTCTTGACTTGGCTATCTTACCGTGTATTTGGCTGCCAAACTTATCATTTAAATACGTCAAGAGGTACATGCAGCCTAGAGGTGGTTCAACTACATCATAGAGCATTGCATCACCTTCACTTGAAAAGTATTGAGAAAGGTCTAATAACAAAATACGCAATGCTTTCTTATTGAATTCTTTTTTAGGAAAATACTTTTCTATTTTTTTATTAAAGCCTAATACTCTATATTTATCTTCATTTACAAACTCGTCAGAGTTCAATTCACTTTCATCAATTCCTACTAAATCTAATAAAGTTTTAAAGTTTTTTATTCCAGTTGGTAAATAACTGTTATATTTTTGTACCAATTCACTTTCAGTAAGAACTTTTATTTGTAGTGGCAATACTTTGAGTAAACGCTCCTTGTTAAGAAAATATTCATTTAAAAATTCTGCTTGATATTTTTTTGTATACTCAAATGAAAAAGGACTGGTCTCAGAAACTTCATGATAAGCAGTATCAACAGAACGCTCTATTGCATCCATAGAAATACCATTCTCCAAAGCTATTTTAGCCATTTCCGTTTCTGGATAAATCTTTAATATGTGAATATATGGAAAATGTAGCCACTTAATGCTCTTAATAAATTCAAGCGTGCTATACGCTTCTTCTTCAGTCTCTGTTGGAAAACCATGCATTGTAAATAGCTCAAGTATTACACCAGGATATTTCATGCAAATATATTCAATATTCTCTTTTAACCTTATCAAATTGAGGTTTTTTCCTATAAGTCTCTGCAATCTTGGAGAAGCGGTTTCCAGGGCCAAAGCCATGCTGACTACACCTGCTTCTATCATGAGATCTATATATTCCTTGGTAAGGATATCCCCTCTAAGTCCTTGGGGAAAGAATATCTGTAGCTTCAAACCATTTTCAATAATAAGGTTAAAGAATCTTGCACTATTCTTTGCATCTAAATTAAATATGTCGTCAACAAAAACAAAACGCCTTATACCTTCTTGGTAGTATAAATTGACCTCATGAAAAATATTTTCGGCTGAACGTACAATATGCGATTTTGGCCATAGCTTATGACAGTATGCACAACTGTATGGACATCCTCTGGTAGCTTGTATTGCTATAGCGTTTTTTACCATAGCCTGTCCAATATAGTGGTCATATTTCTCATAATCCACCAATGTCCGATCCACAATAGGAAGATTGTTAAACTCTTTGATTTGTTCCCGCTTGCAGCTTAAACTACAGTCTGTTTCTTTGATTCTTCTATATTGAAGTGATGTAAAATGATGTGCCTTTATAGTGCTCTCGGTTGTAAGCATTACAGAGATATCACTTTTATCAAGCATTACCATTATCCTTTTTTGAGGATAGTTTGGATCTAATGGTAAATAAGTACATCCTGATTTTAATACCCCAAGTATGCTGACCATCATCCCAACTGATCGTTCCTGCATTATTCCGATTATCTCATCTGATTTAATTCCTTTTTTCTTTAAAAAACATGCCAATTGATTAGCCTTTTTATTTAATTCCCTAAATGTTATGCTTTCATTTCCAAATACTAAAGCTATTGCATCTGGAGTTTTTTCTACTTGGTCTTCAAACAATTTGTGTACAGGTTTTCTATAAACATAACCACTATCATATTTATTGAAATCATATAATATTTGCTTCTTTTCTTCTGCATCTATCATTTCAATTTCTTTTACAAGCTTACTGGCATCTGCTATCATTTCCATAATAATGTTTACGTAATGCTTAAACACATTTTCTAATACTTCTCTTGTATAATTATATCTATTGTATGATACAGCAATTCTTATTTTTTCTCCTACCGTTATACCGATAGCTATATCATAGTTCGTTTCAGTATACATATCCACTATCTCAAACGTTAATATCTCATCTACATTTTTTAGTGCTTCGTCTATGGGATAATTCTCTATTACAAGTAATATATCAAACAACCCAACTACGTTTCCTGTTTCACTCTCAGCTTGTATTTCTGCCAACGACGCATTTTCATAGCTTTCTCTATCTCTTGCTTCCCTGTCCGCTCTGTATAATAGCTCTAAAACATTTTCTTTGTCTTCTAGCTTTATTCTTAAAGGTATAGTGTTTATAAATAATCCCACCGTATTGTCTATACCATTTATCTCTGTAGCCCTTCCTGATATAGTTATTCCAAATACTACATCATCCGTATTATTATATCTTTGAAGCAATATTCCCCAGGCTATATTCAACAAATTTGCCATAGTAGTTTTCTCACTTCTGCAGAACACTTCAATAGCAGCTGTTATAGTCTTGTCAATTTCTATTTGATACCTACCAATTTTATCGTTATTCTTTTGTATCGATTTTTTTCTAGGTATGCTTATTTTCTGAGAATAGCCTTCTAAATATTTCTTCCAGTAATTCTTCTGAGCAGCTTTGTCTTGAGCTTGATTCCATTTAATGTATTCTTTAAATTTGGTTTTTTCAACATGTTCTAATTCTAGTCCTTTATACAGCCTTTTATATGCTTCAATAAATTCTTTTACAATTATGCCATTACTCCAACCATCATATAATATATGATGGTTGGAGATGATCATTTCAAATTCATTTTCCTGAATCTGAATCAATGTTATCCTCATAGGTTCTATACGTATGTCTATACTCTCTTCTATGTCTTTTTGTCTAATATTATTAATGCATTTATCTTTTTCTACTTGTTTAGTATCTACTAAATCTATTATTCTTAATGGAAGTTTATAGCTTTTCAACACCATCTGCACTGGTGTTTCCAGCTTGTCCCATCTAAATACCGTTCTAAGCATTTCATTGCTCTGCACTACATGTTTCCATGCCTTTTCTACAATTTCTAAATGTATTTTCCCTTTTAATCGAAGGCATAGCTGTTCGAAATATTCTCTACTGTCAGGATTTTTTAAGTAATGAAATAATATTCCTCGCTGCATAGGTGTTAGTGCTATGACATCTTCAATATTCTGTTTTTCAATTTTGCTTATTTCTCGCATTATATATGCACCTCATTAAGAATTATCATAGTTGAATAGATATTTCTTCTTTATTTTATAAATTTTCATTCATTATGGTTTTCCAATATATAATATTTTAGAGAAACATCCTAATGTTAGAATAACCCAATAATTTTTCACTGTATATCTTTTTCATTCTACATTTTTCGACATAATATAACATTTTAATTACCTATTTTCTTCCTGCTTTTATATATATGGCTAATTTAAAATCTCATTCTGATTCTTGATATGTTGTGCTTCATGCTATATAACATATTTATTTGTAAAAAAAATAATCAAAATATTTCTGGTATAATACTAGACAAAACAATTTATAAAATTTACAATTTAACTAATATGTAAATCTTATATACTTTATTTTTTGTTTAGTAATAAATAATTATATATATAGAATGCTTACAATTGAGGTTAATAAAATGGAGGTTAGTATAATGGAAAAAATAGATTGTTTACTTATCGGCTATTTCGGAGGAGATCTTAATTTTGACAAACCCAAAGCAAAACATGCATTAATTGATGTAGAAATGAAGGAATTTAATGCTGCAATCGCATATTTGGGTACTTTTTTACATAGGAGAGGCTTCTCATTTGATTACATCAATTATATTGAAGATGAATATGAATTATTTGTTAAAAAGCTTAACAATAAAAATATAAAATCTGTTGCAATTTCTACTACATATTGTTTAGATAATGAAACTGTAAAAAAACTAGTAAATTTAGTTCGAAATATTGATCCTACAGTAAAAATCATATTAGGCGGACCTCACATTGCCAATTTATTGAAATATACTAATGATAAAGAAATACTCAATATAATGCTGAGAAGGATAAGTGCAGATTTTTATGTTAACAGCTTCCAAGGTGAGACTGCCTTAGTAAATATTCTACTTTCTTTAAAAGGTGAGCTCCCTATACATCAAGTAGCTAACATATACTATAGAAGTGAGGACAAGTATATTTCTACTGAAACATTGGAAGAAGATAATAATCTTGAAGAAAACATGGTAGATTGGAGTTTATTTTCAGATAGGGTGAGTGAAGTAGTACCTGTACGTACAGCTATATCATGTCCCTTTTCTTGTGCCTATTGCAATCATCCGATAAATGCAGGCACATATAGATTTGTAAGCGTTGAAGCAATTGAAAAAGAACTTAATTCTATAAAGAATATTCAAAATATCCAATACGTTGATTTTGTTGATGATACCTTTAATGTTCCACAAAAAAGATTCAAGGATATACTTAGGATGATTATAAAGAATAAATATAGTTTCAAATGGTTTTCCTATATTAGGTGTCAGTTCATAGATGATGAAACAGTAAGATTAATGAAAGAAAGTGGTTGTATGGGATCAATGCTGGGAATTGAATCTGGTAGCCAGGAAATGCTTAATACAATGAATAAGCTGGTCACTGTAGAAGAATTGAAAAGAGGAGTTGATTTACTTAATCAGTATAATATTCCAACTGCTGCTTTATTCTTTATAGGCTTTCCAGGTGAGACTCAAGATACCGTTAACCAAACTATTCGTTTTATTGAAGACATTAAGCCCACATTTTATGATACAAGACCTTGGTTCTATGACCCAAGAACTCCAATTAGTAAGCAAAGTAACAAATATGGAATAAAAGGTTTCATGCACAAATGGTCACATAACACAATGAACTCTTCAGTGGCAGAGCAACTAGTAAAAGAAACAATATCATCAATAAAGAATTCAATGCAAGCTAAGTATACTGCACCTCAAATTGATAAGCTGCTATCTTCTGGATTAACCATTGAGCAAATATATGTTATGTGCCAGACACCATAGGTTATACATTTATCAAATTTTATAACCTATGGTCTTACTGCATTCTTAAGCTGTTTTAAAGCAAGCTTATCTATGATTTCCCTGAAAATGTATTTATTTTTCTGTATATTTTTCATAGAGGGCAGCCCTACACTATATTATTTGAATGATTGATTTAACTCAATAACTGGATAACTCCGGTAGCTGGCACATATGTTCTTTATTTATTGAAAAAAAAGAGAGCTTAACCATTTACTTTAATTAAACTCCCCTACAATTGCATAAATATTTTTTTGCAATGTATATTTATTATTATCAAATCATTTTTCGTAGGCTTCCCATGCACCGAGTTATCAAGAAATCAGAGAGGTATTCAATTTGATTTTTTTTTAATCACAAATACCTATTATTATGAACTATTTTGTAACTAGTATTGCTTTTAATTCTTCAATAGACAGCACATTTTCTCTTTCACGATGAATTATTCTATGGCAGTTTGAACAAACAGGGACTAAATCAGTTTTAGGATTTATCTCAATTTCTCCATCATTGTCTGATAATTGGTTAACATGATGAATCTCTACGTACCCAGCACCTCTATTCCCATAGACTTTTTGAAAGTCAAATCCACAAGCACAGCAAACAGTTCCATGTATCTCTATCGCTCTTTGCCTATTTCTAGGGTCACGCTCGTATCTCTTGCCATAGTAAGACTTTAACTTACCTTCCTTATAAGTTCCTGACCACTCTGTTTCCTCAGATTCCACATCTCGCTCAACTTCATTTGGATTGATAAATTCAATATTATATTTATCATTACAAATCTTTTTAAATCTTATTGAAGGAAAGCTATCTATTTTTTGTGATTGTTTGTAAGATGTTAGATAAATAGCGTACTTATTATTAATTATATCAGCAAAGTCAGATTTCCAGAACAACCTAGTACGTTCTAAATCACTATTTTCACACTCAATCTTAAATTCAAATTCTTTATTTTGATATCCAACAATGACCTTTCTTTTCTCACCTTGTTTCAAACATTCAACATTAAAGAATTGCTTAATACTTTTGGGTATTCCTGTTCCCTTGTGTAGAAACGTAGATTTGTCCATTTGCTTTACAAAAGTAGTTTCATCATAAATAGTCCATGAGTCTTGTATAATAGGAAAGGTTTGGCTATATAATTTATATTTATTACTATCAATTCTAATTAAGATATCCTTTCCAATTCCACTTGGAGCACCACCTTTTGCATTAACAGTAACTGCTTGAATCATTGGACGTATAGAATTTTCATTTCTATCTGGATACTTATTTAAAATAAAGTCAACTAATGCTTTTTTTGTAAACGGTTCTCCATTATATTTGACATACTCTCTAGCACATTCCTCAACTAATTGCCAATTGGGTTTATTTTCATTCCAAAGTTGATTGATTTTATGAGCTTCATTTTCGTTAAGTAAATAATTTGTCATGCTTGCATATCTTAGAATCATCAAATCTACTAGCTCTTTAACTTGCTTAATATTTTCTCTTTTAGTTTGCATACAATTAAGTTTTACTTCCTCAACCTTTAGAGGCACAGCTAATCCGGTCACCTTCCATCCATCTGTTTTCCAATAATTCTTAGCTTCATCATCTGTTCTTTGAATTATGTTCCCAGTTACTGTTGTTCTTGCAATTATACCTCCAGAAGCTTTTTTATCACCATCAGAACGCCATAAATATATAGTGTCTCCTATACTTATTTTATTTAAATATTGTTTTTGTCTAATAGACCACCAGATATTCTGAAAATCAACTAAGTATGCATCAATATCAAATATCTTGGGATTTCCTTGAAATATCCAAGTATTTATATTCACCGCCCCCATTTCCTTATATAATTAAATTTTTATGTGCCAGTTTTATGTGCCAGGCACCATAGTTATCCAGTTATCTTCTTATCAACTTGCATAGCCTACTTTAACATTTTCCTTCACCAAATATGCAGAACTTCTTTAATTACAATGCATATCAGACATATTCTATATATTCACTCTAATTCCTGCACATGTAATTAGAGTTACATTTATAATAATAAAATAAAGAAATTTTATGTGCCAGTCACCATAGTTATCCAGTTATCTTCTTATCAACTTGCATAACTTACTTTAACATTTTCCTTCACCAAATATGCAGAACTTCTTTAATTACAATACCCACCAAATATATTCTATATATTCACTCAAATTCCTGCATATGTAATTAGAGTGACATTTATAATAAAATAAAAACATATCCTCTATGCAATAAAACATATAAATCCCAAAAAAATAGGTAGATTTTTCATAGAATCCTATGAAATCTACCTATTCTTATAGCTTCCCTATATCAAAACTGAAATATAAACTCTGTCCCTTCATTTTGCATACTGTTAATCAAAATATTAACACCATGCCTGTCAGCTATTTGCTTTGCAATGGAAAGTCCAAGACCTGTACCATTTTTATTTTCATCTGATTTAACCTTATAAAAACGATCAAAAATATATGGCAAATCTTCTTGAGGAATCCCGATTCCATTGTCTTTAATAGCTACTGTTTTGTCTTTTATTGATACAGTAACAATATCCCCTTGAGGAGAAAATTTAATTGCATTGTCAAGAATGATTAAGAACATTTGACGAAGGCGTCCATAATCACCGAATACTGTACACATCTGCATATTCTGCTCATATTTAATCTCGATATTCTTTTGCTGTGCTAAATGCCTCACGCTTCTAACTACATCATTAAGTACATCACACAGACTCCACTCCTGCATTTCTATTTTAAAATCTGTATTTTGCAAGCGGGATAAATCAAGTAAATCATTTACAAGCCTTTGAAGAAACAAGCTTTCATTCAGCATTTGTTTATGATAATCTTTTATTTGTTCAGGATCAGTTACCACCTCATCACAAAGAGCTTCTAGAGAACCTCGAATGACTGTTACAGGTGTTCTTAGCTCATGTGAAATATTTGCTATAAAATCACGGCGAAGCTTTAGCAATTGTTCACTTTCACGACTGGCAAGGTTAAGTTTCTCACTTAGTACATCAATTGCAGATGCAAGCTCACCTATCTCATCTTTTTGTAGTACACCAGTCTTACTGCTATAATCACCGCCAGCAAGCTGTATTGCAGAATTTTTCATCTTTTTCAAAGGTTTTGTAAAAGTAACTGCAAACACTATAGATAAGAGAATTGATAGCACTAGAGCTATAGCCATACTAATTGCAAGTGTCTCAAAGCCCTGTGTTATTGCCTCATTCATTCCCTCTACAGGAGAATGAAGCAGAAGTGTGCCAACAACCTTTTCACCTGATTTTATTGGTGTTCCTACCGTTAAGGTCGGGGTATTTAAAAGATTACTAAAACCTTCACTGAAGGTAGTATTACCCTTGAACGCCTCTTTTACGACTGTTTCTGCATCCTGTGGCAGGTCCGCATAGTTATATTGGGTATTTGCCATTTGTCCTACTGTAATTAGTTCAAGGTTCTCATCCACAATCCAAACATCAGTCATAGCAATATCACTTAAAAAACGAAGATATGCTCCGTATCCGCTTTGTTTACCGCTCGTTAATCCAGAAAGTGTAGCAGATATCGTAACTGCACGCTTTTCTAAATCAGTTTTATGAACCTCCATAGTATGATTCTTAAAAAGCATCATAAAAATGCCGCCAATTATAATGGAGAACAAAATCAGCGTAGCGGAAAAATATAATGTAAGTTTAAAAGCTATCTTATTTCTCATCTGTTTTCCCCTCAAATTTGTATCCTACACCCCAGATAGTTTTAATTTCCCAGCCATCATGGCTGAATTCATCTAGTTTAGCACGCAAACGCTTGATGTGCGAATCAACTGTACGGTTGTCGCCAAAATAATCGTAACCCCACAAGCTATTAAGCAAACTATCTCTAGAGAATACTTTATTTTTATTGATAGCAAGTGTCCATAAGAGTTCAATCTCCTTTTTTGTAAGAGATACATTTTGATCATCAATTGTCACAGTATAATCATCCAGCTTAACTTTTAGATTATCATATGAATAAGTCTGTTGCTTTTGTCCATCCTCACGCATTATTCTTCTCAAAATAGAACGCACCCTTGCCATTACTTCTCCTGGAGAAAATGGCTTTACTATATAATCATCTGCACCAATATCCAGCCCCATAATCTTTTCAAAATCCTCACCTCTTGCAGTAATCATAATAATAGGTACATTTGAGGTTTTGCGGATTTCACGGCACACCTCAAAGCCATCCATATTAGGCATCATTACATCTAATAGTATTATGTCAGGCTGAAGCTCTTGAAATAGTTCAAATGCTTCACGTCCATCAAATGCAACTTTAGGCGTAAAGCCTTCCTTCTTTGCATATTCCTCTAATATAGAGGTAATTTGTTTATTATCATCTGCGATTAAAATAGTTGGCATTATATCACCTCAAATAAGTTAATAATTACAATTAAATTATAACATACGAAAAAAATAAACTGTGACAACTTTATGTCTTTATATAATTTACATACATAAAAAGAATACAATAAAAACATATTTTTGCCACATTCATTCGTTATTATATAACTATAGCAAACAAAAAATGCTAAATAAAAAATTATAGGAGGTCATATAAAATGACAAAACTTAAAAAAATGGTAATACTCGGATCAACTATACTTGCAATCGGTGCAACCTCAATTACTGCTTTTGCGGCTTCACCATATACTACACCAGCTGAGGTAGTAGCAGCTCTAACTGGAAAAACTACTGAGAGCATCATCGCTGAAAGAGTAGAAACAAATAAAACTTATGGTACTATCGCAAATGATGCTGGCAAACTTGATGAATTCAAGGTTGAAGTTCTTGAGATTAAAAAGGATAGCCTATCCCAAAGAGTAACTGACGGTAGTATTACACAAGAAAGAGCCGATGCGATTATCACAGCTATAGAGCAAAATCAAGTCGATTGTGACGGAACAGGTTCTGCAAGAATCGGTCAAGGCATGGGTGCAAATTTTGGTGGCATGAATGGTCAAGGCAATGGTCAAGGTCGCGGTCAAGGTCGTGGAATGGGTTTAAACAACGGTCAAGTAGCACAATAAGCTTAAACAAAACAAAAACACATATAGGGCAAAACCTATATGTGTTTTTATTTTGTTTAGTTGGATTCTTCCTGTATCAATTCTTCATATGCTTCGATAACTGCATTTAATTCTTCTTCGTCATCTATCCCTACAAGAACATCATCATCGTTTTCATCCTTTTCGATTCTTAGAATGTATGCCTCTTCAACTTCTTCTGCATCTGGATCCCTAGTGTCATCTCTAGGCAACAGAATAGCATATTCGTTTTCATCAAGCTCAAGAGTTGCAACTACCTGAAATTCAGTTTCCACACCGTCTTCATCATAAAGTAGTATGATATCCATTTCATCACTCATATTATCACCTCATTTTTTATTACATAAAGATATTGTATAATACAGATAAAAGTGTGTCAATAAAAACCAAGCTTGCCATATAGTTAAAGTTTCTTGCTGCTTTGCATATCTAGATAATTTTGCAGAATAAAAACAGCAGCAACCTTATCAATAACAGTCTTTCTCTTCTTTCGGCTCATATCTGCTTCTATCAGTACCCTAGTTGCCGCTACAGTTGTAAGCCTTTCATCCCACATTTCAATCTCAAGCTCAGGAAATTTTTCCTTAAGAAGCTCTGCAAAATCAATAGAAATTTGTCCTCTTGGACCTATAGTGTTATTCATGTTTTTAGGAAGACCAACTACTATTCTCTTAATATTTTTCTCATTAATTATGTTTTTTAAACTATCTAAATCATTATCAAGTTTTGTTCTGCGTATAGTAGTAATTCCATGTGCCATCATACCCAGCTCATCGCTGGCTGCCACACCTATAGTTGCATCTCCTACATCCAATCCCATCATTCTCATGCTTTCACCTTTTCTTATATAATTTTTATACAAAACTCTGGACAATATGCACTGCAATAGCCGCATAATACACACTTTTCTGCATTTACTCTTGCTTTTCCGTCTATAATTTCTATGGCATTTTGATTACACTTTTTACTACAGCTTCCACAGCCGATACACCAGAAATCTATCAAAAGCTTTCTTTTTTTGTTGACAATTTGTTTTTGAATTTCTACAGGCACTTCTCGCTTCTCAAAAATTGCTATGTTATTTATTACTTCTGCTGTACTTTGCATTCCAACAGCTACAGAATGTATATTTTCATTATTTATAACAAAATCAAAGCATTCTCCTGCATTTTTAATAAGATTGCCTCCACCTAGAGCCTTCATAGAATATATGCCCTTTCCAGCCCTTGCTGCTTCTTCTATAGCTTGTAGCATCTCTTCTTTACTGCCATCTATTATACCAAGCCCAGCTATATTAATAATTGGATGAACCACTTCAATCTCAGTATATTTTAATGAAGCTTTGACAGCAGCTACAGCATGAGTCGATATCCCTATTGCTCTTATTATTCCCTTTTCCTTTGCTTTAATAAAATATTCAATTGCTTCATAATGTCCTCTTATAGTATGCTCGCTTTCCTGTTCATGTAAGGAAAAAATATCTATGTAGTCAGTGTCCATTTCCTCTAAAGCCTTCTTCAAGCTTTTTTCTGCTGTTTCCTTTGAGTAGGCATAGGATTTGGTTGATACTATGACCCTGCTTCTCCTGTTCTTTATTGCTTTCTTTATATACATATAGTTATTGTAAAGCTCTGCTGTATCAATAAGGTTTATACCATTATCAAAGGCAGCATCCAAAACCCTTACCCCTTCCTTCAAGGGTAGATTTGCCTGTAAGGGTCCTATAGTCAAGCTTCCGAAACATAGTCTTGATACATTTAAACCAGTGTTTCCTAAAATTCTATAGTCCATATTATCCCCCTGAATAATCTTTCTCCATTTCCTCCAAGCACATATATAATATTGTATAGCCTGTAAAAATCATAGCTGTTGCTGCCATAACAATACCCGAATCATTTACAAACAGACCTGCAATACTTGCTGCGGAAATCCCTAGCCACGCAGAGGTCAAGTGCTTATATTCCTTAAAAATACCATGCAGTAGCCTTACGGGTTTGAAGAACATTATAGTTATTATAAGGATAATACACAATAACACCTTTGTCCATATTGTATATTTTATCAGTTTGATATTCATCTCTATCTTTCTAACGAATGATGAATAGAGAACTTTTACACCATTTTCTTTTATATCTATTATAAATCTTCCTATGTGTGTAGTGCTGTTCAAATTATTTAAATCTATAAACACTATTAAGCTTATAACAATCACTAATAATAATCCAAGTAAAACCAGTTGTTTTATCCTTATATGCTTTCCTAATATAGAGCTTGAAAAGAAATAAAAACCACATACTGCGGCAATTGTTGCTCCAAAGTTTGCTCCTTTTGAAGGCATACCAATAATATAAAGCTCTGCTGCAAAATACATAAGCAGAATTATTTTCACTCCCATTGGCTTCCTGCTGGCATAATCCTTTAACCTTTGAATTATGCAGCCTGCAAGTAAAATTGAGCTGCCTATATAAACACCTGCAAACTCATTGCCAATACCATAAAAACGTGCACCTATTATGGGATCATAGCCAAGAATAGAGCTTCTTATCAAAACACTTCCTCTTAATAAATCAATAATCAAGCTTATGTTTACTAAAAGTGCTACTGCTGTAAATCTGCTAATATTATCTTTAAAAATTTTGTTTATAAAACATACTATCACATAGCTTAAAATTAAGAAGACAGTAAAATATATTGCAGCATTGCTTATATTAAGTACAGCCATATATAATAAAACTACTGGAGCAAGAATACTAACAAGCAAGCTTTTATTTATAAAACCTTTTATTATGTTATTCTTTATTTGTCTTTTGTTTAACATATATAAAAGTCCAATTATACCGCAGATTATCTCAAATACAGCGTACCATGTAAGTACCGGCAATCTCATTAAAGATGTGTTTAACAGCCGTTTATTAAGCTTTAGCATCATTTTTAAAGGTTCTGCTATATCAACCTCTTGTAATTGACTTTTCTCTTCTATGCTCAGTATTTCAATAATATAATCAACTATGTCTAAATTTGTAATTATCCCTTCACGCTTTGTACTTTTTGAATATAATAATCCACTATTTCTTCCTGTATATGCAACTAAAGGTGTAAGCTTATCACCCAGCTTTATACTTGTTGCTGAGGGGTATGCAGATACTAATATAAAGGTTGTATTTTTATTATCCTTTTCAATTATTTTTTCTACAAACTCAGAAATTCTTTTAACAGTCTGTTCTTTTAGCTCCTCATATTTTTGTGTTGTTAGCTTACTTCTATAATACTCCAAACGAGCCAAATCTCCAGTGTCTATTACCAAAAAATCAGAAGCCGACAGGTTTAGCTTGTACAACTCCTCCAGCTTCGTAAAATCTGTTCGTTTGCCTCCTGGAAAGTCTTGATCGTACAAAATAGTATTCTCAACATCTCCAATATCTACGATGCCTTTGCTATCCATAGCAATAAGGACATTATTTCTATTATATATCGCTGTATCACTATTTCCCAATACACAAGTAGTTTTACTTAAAGCATTTAACTTATCTCCTAGATAACCGATATTTCCTAAATACTCGCTGCTTTTGTTTGTCTGCCTTAGCTCCTTTATATTCTGATAAAAAACATTTCCTATTTCCAGCTCTAATTTTGATTGATAGAAGTCCTCCAATTGCCTTGGATAATTATAAGCTTGAACATATGAATTTGTTAATAGAAGCCTCTTACCAGTCCCCATAGTAAGCTTCGCCTTTGAGGCTGAAGCCTTGCCTATTTGACGACTACTTACCAAAGCTGTATAGCTTTTATTAGACAGCTTTTGCAAATACTCATCCTCAGCAATATCCTGAAGCTCAATATAGTCCATAGAAATCATGACTACTTTAGTTTGTCCACTCCCTATAAATAAAGAAGAAGTCTGCACTATTGTGTTACAGACTTCTTTTATAAAAAAACTTATTATGTTATATGTAATTAGGCATACCAATATAATTGGAATTATCTTAATCCTTTTTATGAACAAAGCTATCTCCTATTTATATATTACTTATCCTTAACGTAAGACTTTACAAGCTCTTCTAAGAGCTCATCTCTCTCAAGCTTTTTAATCATGCTTCTTGCGTTATTATGACTTGTTATGTACGTAGGATCTCCTGATAATATGTATCCCACAATTTGACTTACAGGATTATATCCTTTTTCCTTTAAGGAGCTATACACTGAAAATAATATCTCAGCAGCTTCTATTTTTTCTTCCTTCTCTACGTTTGTAATTTTCATTGTTTCTTGCATATTGCCTGTCATGTTAACACCCCCGGTACCGTTTATTATATTGTACAAAACAAATGTCACTAGTATTCCATAATTTTGCCAAATTATTATCTTATCTATATATTAATATACAGGTAGTCATATTTCAAGGAAATGTTATATTAAATTTATATTTCAACATAAAGTACATTATATAATATGCACCAATTAATTCTCTTTTATCCTGCATGTTTTCACATTTTACATTGTATTCAAAATGTGTAAAACATTCTCCTTGATTCAAATATTTCAAAAGCCATAGGAAATGTCCCATGGCTTTTGATCACTTCTATTTTATTTGTCCTTGCAATATACCGTCTATTAGTGACAACGCTTCATTTAGCTTGCTTGCATCCTTGATACCGCCTTGTGCCATATCTGGTCTACCGCCACCGCTTCCACCAGCTAGCTTTGTAACTTCCTTAATAATATTTCCTGCATGAGCACCCTTTGCTACAGCTTGCTTAGATGCCATACCAACTATTGAGAGCTTATCATCCTCTGTAGTTGTCAATATAACAACACAGCTTTCATACTTATCACGCAGCTTGTCGCCTATGCCTCTCAAATCATCTATGCTCATACCTTCAAAGCTATGAACGATGCATTTTACACCCTTAATATCCTTCGCATTTGCGATTACTTCATCCAAGGTACCAGCTGCCAGCTTTGATTTAAGTGTAGCCAGCTCCTTCTCTGTTTCTTTTAGCTGTAACATTAAAGCATCTATTTTCTTTGGACATTCCTTAGGGAAGGACTTTAGCTTTTCACTTATTTCCTTTATAAGCTTTTCTTCATCCTTCAGATACTCATATGCTTTCTCACCTGTGATAGCTTCAATTCTTCTTACCCCAGCTGCTATACCGCTTTCACTTGCTATTTTGAAAATACCTGCTTGACTTGTATTACCAAGATGTGTGCCTCCACATAACTCAATACTGTAATCACCCATCTTTACTATTCTTACAACCTCGCCATACTTTTCTCCAAAAAGAGCCATAGCACCCATTTGCTTTGCTTCTGCAATATTAGTCTCTTTTATAGAAATATCCAGGCTAGCTAGGATAGACTCATTTACTTTTCTTTCTACTATTTCAAGCTCTTCCTCTGTCATTGCCTTGAAGTGCGTAAAGTCAAATCTTAGTCTCTCTGGTGTTACTTGAGAGCCTGCCTGCTCTACATGAGTTCCCAATACTTCTCTTAATGCCTTTTGAAGCAAGTGAGTTGTCGAGTGGTTTCTTGATATTGCCATTCTACGTCCAAGGTTTATTTCTGCTTTGCAGCTATCTCCAACCTTAATCTCACCTTTTACAACCTTGCATATATGAGCAAATCTACCTCCTGCAACCTTCTTACAGTCCACTACCTCCAGCTCAAAATTATTGCTGTATATACTTCCTGTATCTCCAACTTGACCGCCACTTTCTGCATAGAAAGGTGTAGTATCAAGTATTACACTTATCTCTTCACCTGCTTTTGCTGCTTGAACAATTTCATTATTTGTCATAACAGCTAGTACCTTACTATCTGCTGCATATCTATCATAGCCTACAAAGCTTGTAGTTATTGACTTATCAAGCTTGGAATAAATATCTTCCTTCCATGCCTCGGCACTTGTATCTGCTCTACCTGACCTTGCTCTTTCTCTTTGAGCATACATTTCTTTGTTAAAAGCTTCCTCGTCTACCTTAAAACCTTCTTCTTCCAGCACATCTTTTGTCAAATCCAGAGGGAAGCCATAGGTATCATATAGCTCAAAAGCTTTTGAACCCGAAAGCGTATTTGCTTTTTCATTTTTAAGCTCATCTATATAGCTCTGTAAAATATTAAGACCCTTATCAAGTGTTTCATTGAAACGACTTTCTTCAATCTCAATTACGTTAAGTACATAATCCTGCTTTTCAACCAACTCAGGGTAAGCATTACCACTTACTTCGATAACCTTCTTAGTCAACTTTGTAAGGAAGTTTCCTTCTATACCAAGAAGCTTTCCATGTCTTGCTGCTCTTCTAAGAAGTCTTCTAAGTACATAGCCTCTTCCTTCATTGCTTGGAAGTATTCCGTCAGAAGTCATAAAGGTAACACTTCTAATATGATCTGTAATTACTCTTATTGATAAATCTGTTTTAGGATTTTTACCATATTCAACTTTTGCTAAACTGCATACATAATCAAGAATATATTTTATTGTATCAACCTCAAATATATTTTCTACATCTTGCATTATTGCTGCTATTCTCTCAAGTCCCATACCTGTATCTATATTTGGCTTAGCAAGCTTATTGTAGTTTCCTGCCTCATCCTTATCAAACTGAGTAAATACCAAGTTCCAAAACTCTATATATCTATCACATTCACAGCCTAGCTTGCAATCAGGCTTGCCACAGCCTCTTTTTGAACCTCTATCAAAGTAAATTTCAGAGCTAGGTCCGCATGGTCCAAGTCCTATTTCCCAAAAGTTGTCTTCCTTACCCATACGTACTATTCTTTCCGAAGATAAGCCTATGTCCTTGTTCCATATCTCAAAAGCTTCATCATCTTCAAGATATACACTAACCCATAATTTGTCCTCTGGAAGCTCAAGTACCTTTGTACAGAATTCCCATGCCCATGCAATTGCTTCCTTCTTAAAGTAATCACCAAAGGAGAAGTTGCCCAGCATCTCAAAGAATGTGCCATGTCTTGCTGTTTTACCTACGTTCTCTATATCAGGTGTTCTTATGCATTTTTGACAGGAAGTTGCTCTTGCCCTTGGAGGAGTCTCTTGCCCAGAGAAATATGCCTTTAATGGTGCCATACCAGAGTTAATGATTAGTATACTTTTGTCTCCCTGTGGAACCAGGGATGCGCTTTTCATTCTTAAGTGTTCCTTGCTTTCATAGAAGCTAAGAAACTTTTCACGCAATTCATTTAATCCAATTTTCTTCATTTGATTTTCCTCCTTATGTTTGTAATTAAAAATAAAAAAACCCCTCATCCCAAAATAGGGACGAAGAGTATTTCGCGGTACCACCCTAGTTGCCTTTCGGCCACTCAGTATGCAGGATAACGGCTGCTCCGTCTTTTAGATGCTCCACAGTAGCTTCGGCTTTCTATCCAAGGGCTTTCACCAGCCACCCTCTCTCTGAAGGAGTTTATAAGCGTACTATTCTGTATCATCGCTTTAAATCAATTTTATTCGATTATATAGCACAATATATTTTTTGTCAATACATAAGCATTTATACATTACTGTAAGTAATACCTATATAAATTATTCTTGACCCTCCTCAGTTATAATAATATTACCTTCTATATGGCGTTTTTCCATCTTGTGTCTTGCTTTTCTGTTTTCAACATTATCAAATACAATTGATAAATCATAATTTGGATAGTCTGGATATAATTCTTCTGCAAGCATATGAAGCGTTATCCGCTTATGGTTTATCAGAAACTTGCTACCCTGAACCTGAACCCCAACATTGCCTTTTGAATCCATAGGTGCATACACGATGCCAAACTTTCCTGTCGTATTTATTCTGATACTATCACCAATTTTCAAGCTGCATATCACAGACGTTTCTTGAGACTTTTCATCAAAATCAGAATTATTAGTAATAGCAAAAAGCTCATTATATTGCTTCCCTGGATTAAACTTGTCGATATTGGAAAACGATTTACTTGAATTACTGTTTCCATATGCAGCAGAATAGGCACGTTCAATAATTTCCTTTGGTAATCCAAGCCGCTCTGCAATATGCAGTGCACAGCTATCACCAGCTATTCCTAGCTCTAGCTGATAAAGTGGGAGCAAGCTTATTAGGTCAAAGGACATACGAGCGTTACAAAAACCAGGTGTATTCGCAGCAAACTCTTTTATCTCTGGATAGTGTGTGGTGGCTACGAATAGGCATCCACTCCTTTTGAAAGCTTCAAGCAGTGCGATTGCCAAACCCATTCCTTCTGTGGGGTCTGTACCTGAGCCTAACTCGTCAAGCAATACAAGCGACTTATTATCTACCTTGTTAAGTAATTGAATAATGTTTGTCATATGCGATGAAAAAGTAGATAAATTCTGTTCAATACTCTGTCCATCACCAATGTCACACAATACAGAGCTATTTATGCAGAACAAACTCCCATCATCGACAGGTACATGAAGACCGCTTTGAGCCATAAGAGATAAAAGTCCTACAGTTTTTAATGCGACTGTTTTCCCACCAGTATTTGGTCCTGTAATTACTACAGCAGCAATGTCTTTTCCTATTGCAAATTTCAGTGGCACAACAGTTTTTGAGTCAAGCAGAGGATGTCGCCCATTATTTATTACAATATGTCTGGCTTCGGTTAATTTAGGAGGACGAGCATTCATCGCTAGACTTAATTTCGCTTTAGCAAATAGAAAATCCAAGGTTTCCATAGCGTCAATGTTAATATTTATAGCGTAAGCATTATCCTCAACCAGTCCTGTCAGCATATATAGAACCTTGAGAATTTCATTTTCTTCCTGAATATGCAAGTAGTTCAATTCTTCCTGTGCTTTTAGTATAGAAGCAGGTTCAACAAAAACAGTTGCTCCAGTTTGAGATGAATCAATAACTGAGCCTTCTATCTTACGGCGATATTCTTTTTTAACTGGCAGAGTATACCTCCCATTTCGTTGAATAACATAGCTTTCCATAAACCATTCTGAATGAGAATGCAGTAAAGAGTCTAGCTTTTGTTTTATACGTTCATTGGCGGCTTCAATTTGTCTGCGTATGTTTCTAAGCTCTGGCGCTGCACGATCATCTACAATGTCACCATGTATACAACGTGATATTTCCTCCTCCAGCTTCTCAAGAGAGTCAATAGACAATCCATATGAGGATAACACTGGTGAGGCAGTTTCACCTCTTTTTAAATATTGCTTCATGCGCCGACATGTAGCAAGGAACATTGCTACAGATAAAAGCTGTTCTGGCATGAGTACAGCATTTTTCCCGAGTAATAACATAACCTTGTCAAGCTCCTCCATAACAGCAAGTGGAGGACTTCCAATAGCTTCAAGAAGGCAACGTGCTTCAGTTGTTTCGTCACGATGTCGTTCTGCTTCTTTAATACTCATATATGGCTGAAGCTTCTGGATTCTTATACGTGCTCGATTAGACAGTGCTAATGCTGCAAGCATATCTAATATTTTGTTCAATTCTAAAAGGGATATCATCTTATTATTCATTTTTTTACCTCCAATAAGTTTCTATAAAAGGATATAAAAAATCCGCAAACGGATAACCTCTTGCGGACATTAAGGCTTAGTACCAAATACTTTCGTAAAAATGGTAATAAAAAAACACGATAACCATATCGTGCTGCCTATATCATATTTGCAGTCTGTAAGGTTAGTTCAAATTGATAAAAGGTGACACAAATAAACAGATACATTATCTGCTGCAATGCAAAACCTTTTACATCAATATTAAATTAAAGTAAAACCACCTTAACAAACAATGTTTTCACACAAACCAACACCTTTCAAAATTTATCTAAATACATTTTTTCACATTATCACATTTAAGTCAATATACTAATTAATTAAATATATCATTACTATATACCAATATTCATGTTCTACATGTCTTTGCATATGTCTAATTGTCAATTTTATAAATTTATATTAACCTATAAAGACTGCTTATATGCACCTTCTTATTCTAGCTTCCACATTTCATTGGCTTTTGATAATAATTCTTTTAATTCAGTCTTATATTTATTAACTATTTGTGCTTCATAGGTATTATCTTTATGTATTGGTTCCATGTTTTCATCAACATAGATTTCATATGCTGTACCATCCTTCTGAAGTCGGACGCCATATATATATCCACCGGATATTAATGGCCAAATAATAAGCGCATCTCCATTTTTGTTATCAACAACCCCTAAATTTCCTATGAAGCTTAAGTAAGAAGGTCTTTTTACACTATACAGGTAGCCATCTTCTTTTTCAATAAAATGTAAACCCCATTGATTTTTGGGTATAACTTTTAAATACTTATTATATTTGATGGTTGTTATTGAAAGCCAGCTTAAATTATAAACTACTATAATTGCTATAATAATTACTATAATTTTTTTCCCTGTTATTTTCATCATAATTTTTTCACCTCATCACATTTTTTTAATGATTGGTAATTCTATAGATATTACTATAAGAC
>JBAVGO010000182.1:0-13914 GCA_049684915.1 Lutisporaceae bacterium
CCTGCAATAGCACCTACAGACAATGCTATTAATATATGCAATATAGCGGGAAGACCATTAAATGCCCAGCCTGCCCATATGGTAGCAATAGATCCCATTATAAACTGACCTTCAGCACCTATATTGAACAACCCAGATTTGAAGGCAAAAGCCACAGAAAGACCAGTCAATATAAGTGGAGTAACTGAAACTAAGGTTTCGCCGAAATTAGGCCAGCTGCCCAAGCTCCCTTTAAACATAGCACTAAACGCAACTATAGGGTCATAACCAAAAACCGAAACAACAATACCCCCTACAATAAAGGAAACCAGTATAGCTATAAGAGGGTATGTAACAGCTTTAGCATTAGCTAGTAAAAGTGCTCTTAATTTACTCATTCTATCTTCCATTTCATATTCCCCTTATTCTTCATTCTCTACTTTCCCACCAGCCATCATTATTCCTAGTTTTTTCTCGGTTGCATCCTTTATATCCATTACTCCCACGATTTTTCCGCCATACATAACCGCAATCCTATCTGAAAGCGACAGTATTTCATCCAATTCTAGAGAAACTAATAAAACAGCCTTCCCACTGTCGCGAAGTTCTACCAGTTTTTTGTGCACAAATTCTATAGCACCTACATCCAAACCTCTTGTAGGCTGTGCTGCAATACACAGGCTCGGATCTCTGTCCACTTCTCTTGCAACAATAAGCTTTTGCTGATTACCACCAGAGAGTGATCTTGCCTCAACGTTTTCATTGGGGGTTCTAACGTCATAATCCTTAATTAGTCTTCTTGCATGTTCTTTTATTTTAGAATAGTTTAATCCAAATCTGTTTCTGAACTTTTTACTGTGATGACTACCTAATATTGAATTCTCTGCTAAAGAATAATTAAGAATCAGACCTCTTTTTTGTCTATCCTCGGGTATATGAGAAACGCCGCTTTCTATTACATCCATTACAGAAAGTGCTGTTATCTCCTTGCCATTTAATAGAACTTCTCCAGCAGTTGGCTTTTGAAGACCTGTTAAGGCTTGCAAAAGCTCAGTTTGTCCGTTGCCATCTACTCCTGCAATACCAAGAATTTCTCCACTTTTCACCTGAAAATCAACACCCTTAACCGCTTCCAAACCCCTAGTATCCTTAGCCTTTAGTCCTTTAACCTCCAAAACCGGAGTAGAAGCTTCCCTTGTCGATTTTTCAACATGAAGATTAACCTTACGTCCAACCATCTTCTCTGCCAGCTCATCAATATTTGTCTCACTGGTGTTTAAAGTATCAATAACCATGCCTCTTCTTATAATCGTTACTCTGTCACTCATAGACATAACTTCCTTAAGCTTGTGAGTGATTAGTATTATTGTCTTTCCTTGGCTTACTAAGCTTTCTAGTATTATACCCAGCTCTACAATTTCTTGTGGTGTCAATACTGCTGTGGGTTCATCAAGAATCAGTATGTCCGCTCCTCTGTAAAGAGTCTTCAATATCTCAACTCTTTGCTGCATACCTACAGAGATATCACTAACTCTCGCTTTCGAATCAACCTTAAGCTCATATTTATCAGATAATTCTTCAACATCTTTAATTGCCTTTTTAAGGTCTAGAGAAATACCATTCTTAGGCTCTAACCCTAAAACTATATTTTCAGCTACTGTAAAAGGTTGTACCAGCATAAAGTGCTGATGAACCATTCCTATCCCTACAGATATTGCTACATTTGGATTAGAAATTCTGATAGGATTTCCTTTTATAAAAATTTGCCCTTCATCAGGTTGATATAAACCATAAAGAATATTCATTAATGTAGATTTGCCTGCTCCGTTTTCTCCTAGAAGAACGTGTATTTCGCCTTTATTTACAGAAAGATTTATATTGTCATTGGCTTTTATTCCGGGAAATGATTTACTAATTCCCTTCATCTCAATTACTGCGGACAATTTTATCACCTTCTAATATTATTTGAATTAAGAATAATATAATAACAGCAACAGCATAAGCTGCATATTAATACTAAGATTATTATACATATAACATAATTTCTTATCAATTAAAATTATTATTAGATATTTACTCACATTAAATCATTAAATATAAAGTAAAAAGCTAGAAGCTTCTGCTTCTAGCTTTTTACTTTATTTAGTATATACTATTGAAGTGTAACAGGCTTAAATGCCTTCAACTCTTCTTCTGTACTTGGTACAACTATTGTTCCATCTATTATAGCTTGCTTATATTTGTCAGCAACTGCCTTAACTTCAGCTGATACGTTGTTTCCACCATCACTGTAGCCAACGCCTTCTTCTTTAACACCAAGGTCTAATACCTTAGCTTCGAAGTTACCGTCAACAATAGCTTTAGCCATAGTGTAAGTAGCTGTGTCAACTCTCTTTATCATACTTGCAAGAACCTTATTCTTCTTTGATTCACCAGATTGATCCATGTCAACACCGATTGCCCAGAAATCTTTTTCATCTGCTGCTTGGATAACACCAATACCGCATGCACCTGAAGCATGATATATAACGTCAGCTTTATTTGCAAATTGAGCTAATGCAACTTCCTTACCCTTATCTGGGCTATCGAAAACTGCTGTGTAATTTACTAATACCTCTGCACTAGGATTAACCGATGCAACACCTGCTCTGAAACCAGCTTCAAACTTCTTTATTAAAGGAAGCTCCATGCCGCCTACAAAGCCGATAATATTTGATTTAGTTGTAAGACCAGCTATAACGCCAACAAGGAATGAACCTTCATGCTCCTTGAATACTACTGACATTACATTAGGCTTATCAACAACCATGTCAACTAATCCAAACTTTTTGTCTGGGTATTGATCAGCTGCTGCCTTCATAGCATTTTCAAATAAGAAGCCTACACCTATTGTTAGATCAACAGCTTGTGCCATGCTGCTTAGATTTGGCTCATAATCATCTTGCTTTGTTGATTGAAGCACTGGAACATCAATTCCAAACTCTTGTCCAGCCTTTGTAAGACCTGCATAAGCTGAATCATTGAAGGATTTGTCTCCAAGACCACCTACGTCTGTAACCATACCAAAAGTAGCCTTTGGTGCTGGTGTTGGTGCTGGTGTAACTGGTGCTGGTTCAGCCTTTTGTCCACAACCAACAAACAACGACATTGCCATAACAAGAATTAATAATAATGCTATTGACTTTTTCATCAATCTTTCCCCTCGCTTTATGTATTAGTTTATTGCTGCATTACAGCATAATTTAATTCTACACAACTTTAGTCAAATCTTCAATATTATCTAGATTTATTTTTTTACACTTAAATATGCTTTAATATTGAGAATTTTGATATATTATAAACCTTTATAAAAATACTCAATGTACACAAAATATAAAGGCAGTAGAAGCATATGAATCAAAAAAACACACCCGAAATATGGATGTGCTTTTGACTCATACTAGCAATGACAGTCTAGTGGTCTCTCTGTTATATATTTATTCTCAAGCAAAATATCTACCGCCTTAATATAATCTCCATCTGAAACCAAAATTATAGGTCCAGTGCAGCCCATGCCGCTTTCTGAGTAGATACCTGCCTGACCAAGTGATATCACTGCATTTTCAAGCTCAAGTATATCAATTCCTGCTATAGACTTTGTTACAACTATTTTATCTGGCATCTTGAACTCTTGCTTATCAACTGCTTTTTTACTCTCAACAGTTAAAGACTGAAGTATCTCATCAAGACCCGCTTTTCTTGCCTTTGCAAACTCCTCTTTAGCAATATGCAAAAGCTTGCCATTTGCACAGCTAGCTGCATATCTTAGTGCTTCGCATACCACAGGAGCACCTGATGCACGGGATAATATACATATTATCTTATCATAGTTTTCTCCTACTCCCGGACCATAGCCATAGCCTAGAGCTTCATAGCTGCCTCCTGTTGAAGAAGCTGAGAAAATCTTCATCATCAGGTTGCCTGTTAGAGAATCCATTACCATTATATCTGAAGCAGCAACCAGCAAATCATTGCCTCTCATAACAATACCACCATCTGCTCTAACTGACTCGGAGAAATTTATGTCGTAGCCCTTAGCTTTAAGCTCCTTAAGAGCACCTTCTACTTTTCTTGCTCCATCAATATTTAGAATGCCTACTGTTGGTTCTTTGATGCCTAATGCTTTTGCTGTTATTATTCCATACAGTGCATTTTTTATCATGCCTTCTACTCTGTGCGTAGATGAAGTGCCTGTTGTAGTAGCTATTAATAGCTCTTTTCCGAAGCCCGGAGTTATAACTCTACCTACTGTAGAAACACCTATTGGGAAGCTGTAGTGCATGGTTACCGCAGAGTCTAGCTCACCCTTTTCAAGCATTGCATCCATTATTTTATACATTTCTTCTTCTGTTTGTGCTTCAACAATTTTAAGGGAAGTATTAACCTTAGGTCCTATAAGTACAATCTCAAAGTCACTGTACTTTTTAGCAGCCATCTCAGCTCCTTTTATAAGCTCAGAGGTGCCATGCTCACTGCCAAGTGTAGTTAAACCAACCTTTACCCTATTGCCGAAGTTTCCTGTTTTCATTGCATCAGCAATATCGTTGAATACTTCACCAATCATATTTTTTATATTATTATCAGTCATAAATATCACCCCTACTTTCCACTAAGCAAAGAGGATGCAAATTCTTTCATGGCTTCAGCTAGCATATCTTTTATTTCTTCTTTTGATACTGATTGAATTTGAGAAGATTCTTCCTTGCCAGGATTTCTTTCCATTACTATAGATACACCATCAAACTGGTTTGTCATTCTGCCTAGGAATAAGCTACCCTTTCCAACTATCATAGCGTTATCAATTTTACCATCTAAAATCATTTCCCTCGCTGGACCCACAAATGGCACTCCTGAAGGAATATGACCCTGAGTTGGTGCAAAGCCCGGCATACCATGATTGCTAATAAAGCTTGCCATTGCAGTCTTTTCTATATCCCCACGTTTTGCTCCTAGGGCGGCAATCATCTTATAGTTTGCTAAAGGAACGTCTCCTGCACCTGCAGGTTCTGTTATCTCTGGGTTCTGCATTTCTACTGAGTACTTATCTATATCAGTAATTTTTAGACCTACCTTGTCTAGAGGCTTTGTTATAAGTGCTTCCATAACAGCCTGTGGTGATGAGCCTGTGCCTACTGTATGTCTTCCTACCATGTCCGTTCTCAATATTGGGCTGATACCATCATTTTCTGTAACCAGTATAGCAAATCCGCCCAAACAATCTTCCAACACAGGTAAACCCTTGTTTACATGATCCCTAGCGTTCATACCAAGCTTTGCTGTAGCACCTCCGGCAACTATGGCTACACTTTTGTATATTCCTGACTTAACTAATGCTGACGCATTTATAAGTGCATGGGTTGGTGCTGCACAAAAGCCTCTTGTGTCTGAGCCAGTGGCACTTACAGCTCCAGCAATTTCTGCTATAGACTTTGCAAAGTTGCCTCCACCTCTTTGGTTCATATCTCCACATGCTTCTTCAGAACACTCTATAATGTATTCTATAGAATCAGCTGGAACATTTTGTTTCTGAATCAAGTTTTTAAGTGCTAGTACCCCTGATGCTTTTACTACAAGATTTTCTACCATTATATGAGCCGTAAGATTCTTATCCTTACTATGGGCAGCTTTTACACAGCCTATTAGCTTACGATTCAAATGTAGAGGTTCTGCACCTTCAGCAAGCTTATTCTCAATTTCTGATATATCAAAGCCTTCTTTTAGCTTATCAAGCTCTGTTTCTGTGTATGATTTCTTTGCTATAAGCTTTTCTTTATACTGCTCAAGGAATGACTTTTCTAGCATAACAAGATCAAAAGCATCACTAATCTTTAAGGCTAACAAGAATTCTTCCTGTGAGATTATTTCTCCCATTTTTCCTTCTGCTGTTGCATTTGGCATAAGATTACTATACCACGGCCTTGGCAAGCTGTTTAAATCATCGGGAAGTATGTTTCCTATATACGCTTGATTTGGTGCGTATTTTACGACCTCTTCAAAGCTTCTAAAATGTTCTGGAATCTTTCTTAAAAGTTCTGAATCCGGGTTTGACTCATGCTCTGCTGCACAAGTTGTACCATAGTGCATTATCATATCAGGGGTATGCACCAATATATATGATGCAGCTTTTACTATCGGTAATGCCATTTTTACACCTCCAACTTAGTATTCTTATTAAAACTGGCAATTTCCATATGACAATAGTATCTCTTAAAATAATTTGTCATATGTCAATTGCCAGCTCTAATAATTTATTATTTAACAATCTTTATTAATTATAGGGAATCATTGTTTTTTCAAAACAACTTGCCTATAGTTATTATTTATCAAATACAGTTTGTTCAGTAACCTCTGTTTGAAGAGCTTTAAGAGCCTTCAAAACGATACCCCTTCTAAGCTTCTTTTCTTCTTGCATAGTTTGAGTAGGATTACCCAATGGGTGTGGTATCGCTATAGCAGGAACTATTCTATTCGCACCTACTGTCAAGGAGATAGGAACAACTGTACAAATGTGTACTACAGGTATTCCTGCTCTCTCGATTTCTTTTACCATCGTTGCACCGCAACGCGTACAAGTTCCTCAGGTGGAAGTTAATATAACTGCTTGAACTCCATCATTTAGAAGATCCTTTGAAATCTCTGTTGCATACTTTTTGGAGTTTGCAACTGAAGTACCATTACCTACTGTTGTATAGAAATATCTATCAAGTTTTCCAATTACGCCTTCCTTCTCTAGGTCTCTCAATACATCAACAGGTAATACTCTGTCAGCATCCAAATTCGCATAAACAGGGTCATAACCACCATGAGCTGTCTCATAAGTGTCCTCAGTAAGATCCATGACTCCTTCGATGTCATATTTACCATACTTTGAAGCACTTGAGGACTCTATTCTATCTGGATTATGCTTTGGTACAATACCACCAGATGTAACAAGTGCAATTTTTGCCTTTGTTAAATCCAAAACCGCCTTATTTGGAGCCACTCTGTCAAAGTTAGGCATAGGATATTCAGTTATGAACTTCTCATTCTTAAGCTTTGCTACTAAGATGTCAACAGCTCTTTTTGAGCCTCTATCTTCTCTAAAAATATTCTTCCTGAAACCTCTAGGGATGTAACCTTCTTCTGTAGGTGTGCCAACTGCTTCCTTCTTTACTATTTTAAGAGCTAATTTGGCTATGGCAGGAACTGCTTGTCTCATACCTGTAGCAGCATTTGCTGTACTAAGGATATAAATATCCTTTTTAAACATATCTGCTCCTGGGTTTTCTATATACATGCCTGATATAGCTGGAATGTTCAATTTTTCTTGAACCTCCTTACAAATGCTGCCGCAAGCTACACCATATCTGCCGGCATTAAATGCAGGACCAGCAATAAACAAGTCTGGATTGTATTCCTTCACCATTTTAAGTATTTCTGAGGTAGCAGTTTCAAGGTTCTCATTAAAATATGAGTCACCACAAATGACTGTTGCAACTATCTCAGCTTCAGCTCCCAAAGCTGCCTTTAGTGCAGCACCGGGGCCTACAATGCCTGCTCTTATTTCAGGTTTTATATCAGCTTTTTCTTCACCACCAATACCAGCGAAGAACTGGTTTATATAGTGTACAATCTTGATCATGTTTATATCTCCCTCCTCTCTTTTGTCATATGTAATTTTATATTAGAACTTTGAAAATTGCTCTCTCATCGAGCTAACTTCAGCCTTTAAAGCATCAACATCAAGTACCATTTCCATCATTCCGCATTGATCATCATATACCTGTGAATCTATTTGTTCTTTTAATTCAAAAATGTGGTAAACTGAGAGTCCCAACGAGACTCCTGCCAAAGGACCTGCATAAGTTGGATCACCTGCTGCAACTGTTTCTGCGGTTAAGCCTGCAGATTCAGCCTCAGCTGTTCCTAATACTACGACAACATTTTCCTTGCCGTATTTTTCTGATAGATCCAATACTCTCTTTTGATTTTCCAGGTCCATTGCTCCTGCGGCAGTTCAGACAAAGCATTCTGTAGCTGCGAAAATAACTTCAGCACCAGCTGTCTTAACGCATTCTTCAATTGCAGGAGCAGGTATACCATCTCTGTCGCCAATTATGATTACCTTTTTATCCTTTAACATGGTTTCCATCCTTTCTGTTTTATGAATTTTGTTGTTAATTATAATTCAGTTGCTGATAGCTTATTAAAGCCTATTTCACTAGTTGCTCCAGTTATAACCTGAAGCTCTGCTATTATACTTCCGTCAGGTCTTAAACTTCCATCAAAGCCCCCGGCGATTGTATCAGCAGGCTGTAAATAGCCTATAACCTTCTTCATTGCAGGCAATTCTATAAGCTCATTTGCATTACCGCCTGTTACAACTGCATCAGCTGATTTATCAGCATCAGCAAGAGATTGCGATGCACCATCTCTACCTGCATATTCATCTGTAATAAGTACAGTCTTTATACCCTTAGCTGTTATTTTCTTACAGTTCATCATTAAGTCAGTATCTGGATTTCCAAAGCCTTCTTCAGAAATAATTACTGCATCAAGATTTAAGAACTCTGCAAGCTTAGCTGTCCAATTTGAGGATCTTTCCTTATCCATAAGTGTTACGTTTTCATTTGTAATAATAACACCTACAAAGTTATAATCCTTACCATGTCTTTCATATAAGTCTTCAATAACAGGATTGTTGCAGTGAGCATAGGTTGGGTTCTTATCACATGCTGATACACAGTTACCGCTAAGAATTGCTCCATCCATAACCTCAGTAGGATATATGATTGTTGGAACTATTCTCTTGGCATCTACTCCATATACATAGGTATCATGCATAAGACCTTGTGTTTGAAGCATGTATACGTATGCTACTTTTGGAAGCTCAGGATACTTTTTAATACCTTCTGCAAATGGAAGAGTCTCATATACCTTTACTTCATCTGGTTTAACAGTTTTGCCAGCTTCACCGAGATAGTTTGCAGCCTTTAGACCGATTAGTCTTATAGCTTGCTCATGCTCATGCTGTTGCAGTTTGTCAATAGGTGTACAAACTATTACAAGATTGTTAGTTTTTGAGTAAGGTGTATAGTCAGCACCAGGACCACTCATATCAATAATACCTTCTTGGAAGCCTACTATCTTACCAGTAGTAACAACAGCAGCTCCTTTTAGTACATTAGTTTTTCCTGATCCAACTACGTCTACTTTGCTTAGCACACCGGGGAATATTCCTCCGGGTCCTTCTACCTTAACTCTTGGTTCTATAACGTCTTTAACCGGCATAATTCTTGTTTCTTCACCTGGTTTAGCGATATCTAACTCAATACTCTGAATTCTTTCATCTCCACCAATGGCGTTTAACATTTCAGCCTTGTTTATATAAAGAATACCGTTCTCAACCTTTGTTTGGCTTCCAAACTGCATATCTTTAATAAATATTTTTCCAAGCTCTAGACGCATAAAGTTCACCTCCCCTAAAATTATCATTTGTTGTCATCTCTATATAAATTCTTTTATAAGAGCCTCTATAGAATCAGGAGTACAGTTTTCTGCCCCACTGATTTCTTTAATCTTTTCACCATTCTTATAAACTATAAAAGTTGGTAAGCCTAGAACCTTTTGACTGATTGCAAGTCTTCTGTTTTCTGTTGTATTTAACTTGCATATCTTAATTTTGTCTCCATATTGCTCAGCTAATCTGTGTACATCTTCCATAAGTGCATTGCATGGCTCACATTTTGTACCCCAAAAATCAACTAATATTGTATCTTTTGACTCTAATACCTCTGCATCGAAGTTATCCTTGGTTAGTTCTAACATAATTTCACCTCCTTTATAGATCTTGTAACAGAACTTCATCATTATAATTAATTCCCCCGCCTTTTTAGCATCGGGAAGTTCTATTTCTCAAAGCTATTCTCTATATACTTTTCTGCGTTAACAGCAGCTATAGCACCATCTGCGCAGGCTGTGATTACTTGTCTTAGTGATTTTATTCTTACATCTCCAGCTGCAAATACACCTTCCACTGAAGTTCTCATTTCTTCATCAGCCATGATATAACCTTTGGAATCTAATTCCACATGTCCTTTAATTGTATCTGTTATAGGTCTAGTACCAACAAATACAAAGACTCCATCAGTTCTAAAATCAGTAGTTTCTCCGTTTTTTATATTCTTGAGCTTAACACCTTCGACTATACCATCACCATAAATTTCCTCTACAACAGTGTTCCATATTACATTTATCTTTTCATTATTCATAGCTTTTTCTATTATTGATTTTGCAGCTCTAAACTCATCTCTTCTATGAACAATAGTTACCTTATCTGCAAACTTTGTAAGGTATATTGCTTCTTCAACTGCTGCATCTCCACCACCTATGAGGAGAACCTCAAGCTCAGTGAAGAAATCAGCATCGCAGGTAGCACAATAGGACACTCCTTTTCCTCTAAGCTCAGTCTCTCCTGGAGCACCCAAAAGCATTGGCTGTGCACCTGTTGCATATATTATAGCTTTCGCTTCTATTTCGCTTTTTGAAAGCTTAACAATTTTTATTTTATTTGAAAAGTCAAACCCAACTACTTCTTCCTTTAACATCTCTGTTCCAAAAGCCTCTGCTTGGATTTTCATTCTCTCCATTAATTTAGGACCTGTAGGATGTTCTATAGAACCAGGGTAGTTTTCCAGTTCCTCTGTTGTGGCCGCCTGTCCACCCCACTTTCCTTTTTCAATTATTACTGCACTCATTTTTGCTCTGGATGCATAAAGTCCTGCGGCTAGTCCTGCTGGACCCCCTCCAATTATAGCTACATCATAAATTTTACTCATCATAACTTCCTCCTTAGTTTTATTGCTTATGTATATAAAATAATATTATCTAAAGAGCTTTCAAATAATCTTTTGTCTACAACTTGAAAATCCTCCAGCACTTTTGGACTCCAGCATGGTGTAGGTTTAATCTTCTCAAACTTCTTATATGTAGTAATGCTGTTCTCTATAATTTCAAGAGACTGCAAATCCATAGCCTTACCCTTTTTTAAGATTATACTTCTATATGGAGTCTCATTTGGCTTAACACTTCCCATTAAAGGATGTGTAATCAAATCATAGCCTTGATGTACATAATCTCTAACTTTTGTTAAAACATTATAATAATTGCCATCAATGAGCTCTATGTTAAAGCTTGAGCAGTAAACCTCATAAACATCGGGATTATTACTAATTACTAAAATATTTTTGTTCAGTTTTATCTCCTCACAATTCTTCACATATCTATTCTTTACAATATATTTTTTATAATGATATTTTCTATGATTTTCAACAAATATTCTTAAATCACGGCATCAAAAAACAGGGGTAAAGGCTCTCGACTTTACCCCTGTTATTAACCTGAGATATTCTTCATAATATAACCTTACATAGTTATATTAAATTGATCCTTCGGTGCATATGCTTTTCAGAGGTCTGTCCGGTTACGGTCCTTTTGCCTGAGAGCTTCATTTATAGCTTTTATAAACTTTTTCCTTCGGCGCCCAATTGGGTCTCTCCCGTAAACCATCATCCAAAATATTCAATTTTTCTCTACCTTAACTATATACCAAAATTAAAACTAAATCAAGACATTTTCTTACAAACATAGACTTTTTATTATAAATTTTTTATTATTCCATATTTTTATTTTATAAGCTTGTGCAGCGGCCAAACCCTATACCTCAAAGTATATAGCTACAGCTCCGGGACCTGCATGAGTGGCTACTACTGAGCCAACCTCTCCTCTTATTATTTCCTTAACATTATATTCACTGACAAGGTATTCCTCAAGCAGCTTGAAGTTCTCAGGTGCTATTGTATGGTTAATGCCTACCACTTTTCCTTCAAGACTCCAACCATTATCCTTAATAATATTAAACATTACAGTCAGGGCTTTCTTTATACCCCTTGCTTTTTCTATTAGCACTAGTTTTCCATCATTAATAGTTAATATAGGCTTAATGTTTAGTATAGAGCCTAAAACATTTGCTGATAAAGAAATTCGACCTCCCTTATGAAGGTACTTTAAGGTGTCAACTATATAAAAGTATTTCATGCTTTTTACACTACTTGTAATTTCATTCCTGATAGCTTCGGCATCCATTCCTTGCTCCGCAAGTCTCGCAGCTTTAATTGCCAGCATACCTGCTCCTAGAGTAATACCTTCTGAATCAATTATGTGAATTTTTTCACTTTCTAATTGATTCTTAGCTAAAACTGCAGAGTTATATGTACCACTCATTTTGCTTGATCCATTTATGCAGACTATCTCATTTCCTTTATCCAGTTCCTCTTTAAATACGTCTAAGAACTCAACTGGAGATACTTGAGAGGTAGTTGGAAGATTCTCGGATACCTCCAGTTTGGCATAGAATTCCTCCTTAGTTATATCTATCCCATCTTTATAAGACTCATTTCCAAAGTGTACTGTCAAAGGCATTACTCTTATGTTATATTGTTTTACATAAGCCTCAGGAACATCACACATTGTATCCGTAATTATTCTAACAGTCATAATAATTCCTCCAATTTTTACTATATCATATCCGGGAAACCAATTTGCCTCAAAGCTTCATATACTACTATTGCAACAGAATTAGAAAGATTCAAGGAACGGGCATTAGCATCATTAACCATTGGTATTCTAATGCAATAGTCCCTATTTTGTTCCAATAGAAGTTTGGGTAGACCTGCCGTCTCTTTACCAAAAACTATAAAACAGTCTTCTTTGTACTTTACCTCTGTATGATTTTTCTTAACCTTTGTTGTAGAATAAAAAAATATCCCTTCTGGATATGCTGTTTTTAAAGCTTCAAAGCTTTCATGATATTCAATATCCAGCAGATGCCAGTAATCCAAGCCTGCACGCTTTAACTGCTTATCATCTATTGAAAAACCTAAAGGCTTAACAAGATGAAGCTTACAACCAGTAGCAGCACAGGTTCTGGCTATGTTGCCTGTGTTCTGTGGTATTTCCGGCTCAACCAAAACAATATTTAAACTCATTATTCACATCCCCATTCAAGTTTATTGACTATTTTTTAATAAGTATCTTAAACATATCAATAAATACATCATATAAAAGAATTATGAGACCACCAATTAATAATGTTATACCCAAAGTAAAGAAAATCCTTATTCCTATTGGTATTTTATCAAATATCAGCATCTGTGCCAAGCCGCCAGAAACTGCGACCATCGATATTAATATAACTAATCCAATAAACATTATCAAAAGAGCTCTATAGATTTTAAAATATATCTTCTTCTTCATTTTGGTTGGAGACTTAATAGACTTCTCTGCGGCATTACCCATCATATCTCTCATATAGGTGATTGCCTGAAGCTGCTGCTTACACAGATTACACTCCTCAATATGCTGTTCTAGTGCCTTTTTGTCCTCATCCGAAAGCTCATTGTCTATATATAGAGAAATTTGTTTTTCATATTTCTCACAGCTCATTATTGCTCATCTCCTTGAATATTTTTTGAAACTCTAGTCTAGCTCTATGAATAAGTGATTTTATGCCCGCTTCCGATAAGCCTAAAATCTCTGCTATATTTTTGTATGATAAATCATTATAGTCTCTAAGTATAAGGACAGTTTTGTAGCGGTTGTTTAATCTCATCATGACCTTATTTATTTTATCTCTTAACTCGATATTTATATAATTAACTTCAGGGTTATCATCACCTTTGATGTCTTTTATATCATTTTCATAATTTACATTATCAAGGAGTTCAAAGGTGATTTTATGCTTTCTAATATGGTCGATACAGGCATTATGAGCTATTCTATAAATCCAGGGTGATAGCTTTATATCAGTCTCTACCTTTGACAAGCCCTTGAAAACCTTTACAAAGGTATCCTGTGTAA